>NZ_CM131615.1:0-202500 GCF_053569535.1 Sphingopyxis sp. 550A | reverse complement strand
TCGGCGCCGCGCTGATGGGGCTCGTCTTTCTGTCGAGCGGCAGCGGCCACGACGAGGCGATCGAAGACCCGTTCGCAGACGATCCGGACATGAATCATGACCGATAGGGCCGTCGATTCGCCCCCGCGCGACCCGATTTTGCGCGTCGTCCCCCGCCCCGCCGACATCAACGCCAACGGCCATATCTTCGGCGGCTGGGTGCTGAGCCAGATGGACATCGCCGGCGGCATCGTCGCGGGGCGCGAGGCGCAGGGCGCCGTCGCGACGGTCGCGATCGAGACGATGGAATTCATCGCGCCGATCCTGCTGCGCGATATCATTTCCATTTACGCGCATATCGAACGGCGCGGCCGCACGTCGCTCGCGATTCGACTCGAAGTCGTCGCGACCCGCGACCGCGGCGAGAATGAGGTGAAAGTGACCGAGGGCGTCTTCACCTTCGTCGCGCTCGACGCGAATCACCGCCCGCGGCCGCTACCGCCCACCTGACGGCTATTTCACGCGAAACGTCTGAACAATCCTGTCGTTCGCCGGAACGCGAACGCGCCACACCCACGAATCGCCGCGCCGCTCCCATCCCTCGGGCTCAGGGTCGATGCGCAGGGGGATCAGCATCTCGACCTCGGCGTCGAAGGGCCGGGCGTTGGTCAGCGTGACCTGCCACAGCCGGCGTGCCTTGTCGTCGGGATCGACCTGCACGGCGGTCTGCATCTGCACAGCAGGGCTGGCTGCGATGTCGTAATCGACGCGCTCGTCCTTCGCCTTGTCCCCGATCTTCGCCTCGCCAACGAGCAGCCGACGTCCGCCGACCGTCTCGAACACCGTCGCCATGCCCGCGGGCAGCGCGAAACCGAGTCCGTCCGATTCGCGATTCTGCACCCGCAGCCGCATCGTCAGCGGAACCGGGCGTCCGCCATAATTTTGATAGAGCGTCCCGGCATAAAGCTGTTCGACCGCAACCTTGTCGCTCGCGAGCAGCGCGACCTGCTTTTGTCCCTTCGCCGACACGTCGACGCGGAACGGGATGCGATAGAATTTGAGGTCGCCGAGATCCTCGGGCGGCGGCGGGGGTGGAGGTGGCGGCGGAGGTGGTGGTGCCGGCGCCGCCACAGGGGCCGCCCGATAAGCAAGGCGGTCAACGCGCTGCGCCGTGACGATCATCTCCTCATCATGGGCCCGCTCAACCTCGATGATCGGCGGCAGTTCCCACAGCGGGTGCGTGCTGGTGATGTCCATCGGCCAGCATTTGAGCACCAGCGGACCCGGCGTGCTACGCGGCAGCGGCGGGCTGTACATCTTGTTGAGCCGCCCCGCGATCACGTTCATCTGCGCCTTGGGAAAGCTCGTCACGCCGCCGTTGGCGACGGTGATCCAGCCGGTCAGTCCCAATGTCTTGCCGTCGGCGGCGCGGTCGGCGACATAGTTCGCCGCCCAGTCGAACCCCTCGGCCAGATAGAGAAGCTGGATGGTCATCGTCCGCGCCGCCTTGCTTTCGACAAGCACCGACAGCGTCGGTTTCGCCGACAGATCCTTCGGCACGCGGGCGTAGAGCATCCGCTCGGGAAGCCCCGAACAGCCGAGCGCTTCATACCCGCTCGCGGTCTGGACGATCACCCCGCCCGTCGGCCCGGCCTGAATCAGCGCCTCCTGCTCAACGACCTTGCCCGTCGCGCGGTTCGTGCGCCGCAGCGTCACGCTGCGTTTCAGATAGGCGTCGACCAGCCCGGCAGGCGAAAGCAGCCGCGCGTCGCGATTCTTCTCGATCACCCCGTCGGGAAGCCCGCTCACCACCGCCGTCTCGGGAAGCAGCCCTTCGGCCACCCCCTCGAAGCGCAGCACCGACACGCCGGCCGGAAGCGTCACCTTGCGCGTCTCGGTAATGAAGGCGAAGCCCTGCGGCCATTTGGGATCGATCCCGCCGCTGCCGCGATTCGGCGCGCGATAGACGGTCACCGCGACGTCGGCGATCTGCGCCGAGACGACAACCGGCCGCGCGGGCGCAGCGGTCTGGGCGAGCGCCGGCACCGGCGCCAGCAGCGCCGCCGCGGCCCAGGCCGGCAAGGGCCAGCCCCGCTTCACGGAGAATCGCTTCCCGATATGGAAAAAACTGCGTGCTCCCGCGAAGGCGGGAGCCCATCTCCGGTCGGTGCAGGATGGAACCGGCAGGTGATGGGTCCCCGCCTTCGCGGGGACACATGGTTTTCCTGTGGCAGCTTCTGCAAAAGGCGCACGTCCAGGGCGATCAGTAGCGCGTGTCGAAAGTGGCGGTCAGTTCGGCCTTGCCGTTCGCGTTCACCGGCACCTGCCATTCGACGCGGTCGGCCGAGACGCGTTCGCTCTTCAGGCTTTCGTCGGCGATCCGCACGTCGCCATAGAGCCCGTCCTGTGCAACGAGCACGGTCACCGGCTCGGGCCGCGCGTTGCTGACGACATATTTCATCTTCGTCACCCAGCGCGAATCGCCCTTGCGGGTGCGCGAGACGACGGTCGTCTGCACCTTGACGTCGAAGGCGTCGCCCGTGCGGAGCGACATCGCCGAGCCCATCGGCGTGTGGCCGATGCTGTTCTCGCCGATGAATTGCGGATCGCCCCGCGCGTCGCGCATATAAACGCGAATCGTCCCCGCCGGGAGCTGGTCGCCGAGCCCGCCCTGCTTCGAGGTCGAGAAGCGCAACACGCTCGCGGTGCTGACGGGTTCGGTGCTGCTGCCGAGCCAGTTGTTGACGAATTCATAGGTCGAGCGCGCGGGCGCGCCCTTCACGTCGAGGAAGCTCACCTGCTTCTGCTGCGCATTGGCGATCGTCGTCCGCTCGGCGAGCGGATAGAGATAGTAATCGCCGAGCCGCTCGCGATCATTGCTCTCGGTCCCCGCCGAATCCATCGCGCCGTCGAGCTGGCGGAAACCGCCGCCCCCGCCCGGATTGCCCGCCACAAGCAAGGTGCGCGCATTGGTGAAGGTCGTGCCGGTGCTGTTGGTCAGCGTCACCCAGCCCTGAATGTCCATTGCGCCCTTCGCGGCGTCGAACAGCGCGACATAGTCGGCGGTCCAGCCGAGATTGGGGGTCAGATAGGAGAGGCGCGCCGGAACCGTTCCCGCGTCGGCGGCATCGACCGTAACCGACAATGTCGGGCGCGCGCGCAGATTGGGCGGCAGGCGGTCGAACACCGCGCGCACCGGCAGGCCGTCGTCGCGCAGCACCTCGATCCGCTCGCCGATCTGGAGCACGATGCCGCCGTTCGCCGCGAGCACCTTCGCGCGCTCGGTCTTTTCGGCGCCGGTCGCGGGGTTGGTGCGGACAAGCGTGATCGACTGGCCGACCGCCTTGTCCATCAGCTTGTCGGGGGTCAGCAGGTCGAAATCGAAATTCTGCTCGACAATGCCGAGTCCCGGTCCCGACAGCGTCACCGTCTCGGGCCGGATGCGCGCCGACACATCGGGAAATTCGATACGATTGCGGCCGCGCGTGACGCTGAGTTGACGATCGTCCTGCACCAGCGACTGGCCGTTATTATATATGGTGACGGCAACATCGCCCTGCGCGTTGCCGGCGGCGGGATCCTGCGCCATGGCGGGGCCGGCAGCGAGCGCCAGCGCCAGGAAACAAGTGTCTGTCAAAGCGCGCATAAAAAGCTCCCCCGAACGGCTGTCCGGGGGGAGGCTATGGCATGTTCTTCACAAAAACCAGCGCGAAATCGCGGGCTTATTCGGCCGCTTCGACCCCGGTATCGCGCGCCGCCAGCGTGCGGCGGGTGCGGCGCGGCTTGGGCGCGGGCGCTTCCGCAGCGGTATCGGCGCTTTCCGCGGCATTCGCTTCGGGGGCAGGTTCGGGACGCCCGATCGCGGGCGGCAGCACCGCGGTGTCGATACCGGCATTGCCCTCCTCGGCATCGGCCGGGCGGGCGCGGCGCGGACCGCGGCGATTGGCGCGCGGCGCGGGCGCCGCTTCCTCGGCCGCAGCTTCGCCGCCATCTTCGGCATCGGGCTGCTGGGCACGGTTTTCGTCGCGATCACGGCGGTTGTTGCCGCGCTCGCGCGGCTGCCGATTGCCGCGATTATCGTCCTCGTCACGGCGCTCGCCGCCCTGACGTTCGCCACCATTGCGCTCACCGCCCTGCCGCTCACGATTGTCGCGACCGCTCTCGGCGCGTTCGGCGGGGACGTCGGCCTCGAAGTCGCTGTCGTCATGGCCGTCGAAATCCTCGACGCCGCGAATTTCGCGATGGCGCTCGGGGCTGCGTTCCTGTCCGTTCGCTGCGGCCTTTTCTTCCTGGCGAGCGCGGAAGTCGCTCAGCACGCGGAAATAATGGTCGGCGAACTGGAGATAATATTCGGTCTGGACCCGATCGCCCGAAAGCTGCGCGTCGCGCGCAAGATTGCGGTACTTCTCGATCATCTGGGCGGCGTTTCCGCGCGCGCGGCTGTCGATGCGATTGGCCTGGTCGGCACCGCCACGGCCGCCCGACTGCGAGCGATTATTGTTGCTGCCGTTGTTGTTGCGGCCGCGACGGCGACCGCTCTGTCGGTTGTTCATGTTCAACTGAGACATCCTGATAAGCTAATAAGCTACGCCAACCCCTTTTGGCCGACTGCGCCATTTGCGCGTCGCGCCCGCGCTATCCGCGCGGTTCTTGCCCTTTACCGCTTGCGCCGGACCCCACGGTCCCGCACCAGCATCGTAAGTGGGAAACAGACCAGCCGGACCGTCGAGGGAACCGTGCCGGGTCTGTGAGCCCGCCCCTACAGCGCTTTGCGGCGGAAACCAAGCGAATAATTGTGCGGGTCTGTCAGGCGCGGGTCAGCAAAAGCGCCCTGTCTCGGCCGCCCAGATCCTGTCGGCACCGGACGGCGAATCCCGCTGCTTCGGCAAGCTCGGTTACCGATATGCGTTGCCGGTGCCCGATTTCAAGGACCGCCATGCCATCCGTCGTCAGGAGCCGCGGCAGATCGGGGATAATCCGGCGGTAATCGTCGAGCCCGTCGGCTCCGGCGAACAAGGCTTCGGCCGGCTCGTGATCGGCGACGTCGGGCATCAGCGTTTCGGTCCCGGCAATATAGGGCGGATTGCAGAGAATGAGGTCGAACGGCCCCTCCACCCCCCTGCCCCAATCGCCCGACAAGAAGGCGGCGCGGTCGGCGAGGCCAAGCCCTTCGGCATTGTCGCGGGCGTAAGCGAGCGCATATTCCGACGCATCGACGCCAAGCCCCGTCGCATCGGGAAACTCGCTGAGCGCCGCGAGCAGCAGCGTGCCCGGCCCGGTTCCGAGATCGAGAATCCGGCGCGGCCAGCCGCCGCCCCTTTCACGGTGGATATCGAGGCAGGCCTCGATCAGCGCCTCGCTGTCGGGGCGCGGAATCAGCATGCCGGGGCCGACCTCGACGCGAATCGTCCAGAAATCGCGATAGCCGACGATATAGGCGATCGGCTCGTTCGCCATGCGCCGCGCGACGAGGTGGGCATAGATTTCGGGCACCGCATGGCGCGCCGGATCGAGCAGGAGCGCCTGCCGCTCGATCCCCAGCGCGTGCGCCATCAGTAATTCGGCATCGAGCCTCGGGGTATCGCTGGTTGCCGACAGAAGGCTGGTCGCGGTGCGGAGATTGTCGCCGATATCTCCTTCGCGGCTAGCCATCGCCCAGCCCCGCCAGCCGCTGCGCCTGATCCTCGGCGATCAGCGCGTCGATCAGTTCGTCCATCTGCCCTTCCAAAATCTCGGGCAGGCGGTGGAGGGTCAGGTTGATGCGGTGATCGGTCACCCGGCCCTGCGGGAAATTATAGGTGCGGATGCGTTCGGAGCGATCGCCCGACCCGACCATCGACTTGCGCGCCGACGCCTCGGCATCGTGGACGCGCGCGCGTTCGAGGTCATAGAGCCGCGCGCGCAGCACCTGCATCGCCTTGGCGCGGTTCTTGTGCTGGCTGCGCTGGTCCTGCTGGATCACGACGAGGCCGGTCGGGATATGGGTGATGCGGATCGCCGAATCGGTGGTGTTGACATGCTGGCCGCCCGCGCCCGACGAGCGGTAGATATCGATCTTGAGGTCGCGTTCGTCGATCGCGACATCGACCTCCTCGGCCTCGGGCAGCACTGCGACGGTCGCGGCGCTGGTGTGGATGCGACCGCCGCTTTCGGTGACGGGGACGCGCTGGACGCGATGAACGCCGCTTTCGAACTTCAATTTCGCGAATACGCCCTGCCCCGCGACGCTGGCGACGACTTCCTTGTAACCACCGACCTCGGCCTCGTTCGCCGAGATGACCTCGACCTTCCAGCCCTGCGCATCGGCATAGCGGCTGTACATGCGGAGCAGGTCGCCCGCGAACAGCGCCGCCTCGTCGCCGCCGGTGCCGGCGCGGATTTCGAGCATCGCGGCGCGCTCGTCGGCGACGTCCTTCGGGAGCAGCTTGATCGCGAGGTCGTGCTCGGCGGCGGGCAAGGCGCCCTCGACCGCAAGTAATTCCTCAGCGGCCATCGCCTTCATTTCGGGATCGGCGAGCATTTCGGTGAGCGATACGAGTTCGCCGCGCAACCGCGTCACTTCCCCGGCGGCTTTCGCGACGGGTTCGAGCTCGGCGAACTCCTTCGACGCCGCGACGAAATCCGCGGGCGCCATATCGCCCGTCGCCATCCGCGCCTGCAAAGCGGCGTGGCGCTCGATGATCGCATCGATCTGTTTTTCTGAGACGGAGGTCACGTCACATCCCCAACCTCGTCATTCCCGCGAAGGCGGGAATCCAGCTGGGGCGCCGGCTGATCATCAACGTCGAAAAGCTGAATCCCCGCCTTCGCGGGGATGACGAAGAATAAGGCATCAGTCCTTTTCCACATCGCGAACGATCGTCTCGACCTCTTTCGCCCGCTCGCCGTCGCCGCGCACGTTGATATGCGCCGCGCCGTCGCGGGTGCCGACCGAGACCAGTGCGTACGCCGGAATCTTCGCCGCCTTGTCGAAGCGTTTACGCGGCGAGCCGGTCGCGACGATCTCGGTGGCAAATCCCGCGGCGCGCAGATCGGCGAGCGTCCGCATCGCGCGCGCAAGCTGGCCGTCGTCCTCGACCGCGATCACCGCGTCGAGCCGGGTGTCGATCACATCGTCGGCCAGCAGCATCGCCAGCCGCTCGATCCCTGCCGCCCAGCCGACCGCCGGGGTCGGCGGCCCGCCCAGAGTCTCGATCAGCCCGTCGTAGCGCCCGCCGCCGAGCACCGTGCCCTGCGCGCCGAGCCGGTCGGTGACGAATTCGAACGCGGTGTGGCGATAATAGTCGAGCCCGCGCACCAGCCGCGCGTTGCGCTCCCACGCAACCCCCGCCGCGTCGAGCCCGGCGGTCACCGCACCGAAGAAATCCTGCGCTTCGCTCGTCAGATAGGCGTCGATGTCGGGCGCGCTGTCGGCGACCGGGCGATCCTGCGCATCCTTGCTGTCGAGGATGCGCAGCGGATTCTTGTCGAGCCGCGCGAGGCTGTCCTCGCTGAGGCTCGCGCGATGGCCCATGAAATGCTCGACCAGCGCCGTGCGCCACGCCTCGCGGCTGTCCGCATCGCCGAGCGTGTTGAGCGTTAAGGTCACGCCCTCGGTGACGCCCAGCTCCTTCAAAAGCTGGTCGGCGAAGATCAGCAGTTCGGCGTCGGTGAGCGGGCTGTCGCTGCCGATGATTTCGGCGTCGAGCTGGTGGAACTGGCGATAGCGCCCCTTCTGCGGCCGCTCGTAGCGGAACAGCGGGCCGTGCGTCGCCACTTTGAGCGGCGCGAACTGCTGCCAGCCATTGCTGATGTAGGCGCGCGCGATCCCCGCGGTGAATTCGGGGCGCAGCGTGATCGATTCGCCGCCGCGATCCTCGAACGAATACATTTCCTTCGATACGACGTCGGTCGTTTCACCCAGCGAGCGCGCGAACACCGCGGTCGGCTCGATCACCGGCACCTCGACCCGCTTGAAGCCATAAAGGCGGCGCACCCGGTCGAACGCATCGACGACATGGCCGAAGCGGTCGGCGAAATCGCCGAGCATGTCCTGAGTGCCGCGCACCGGCTGCGGCGTCGGGATTTTGGCGGATTTGTCCTTGCTCATGGCGGCGGCGTCTAGTCGATTTTGCATATTGCGCAAAGCCCCCTCTCCCCTTGCGGGAGAGGGATGCGAAGACTTGGCAGCTTGCTGCCTAGTCGGAGCTGGGTGAGGGGTTGCGAGCCACTGGCTCGCGCGGTCGCTGAGCGACCGCAACCCCTCATCCAACTGCGCCTAGGCGCTTCGCGCCATGGCTGCGTATCCTTCTCCCGCAAGGGGAGAAGGTTGTAGAAAAGAGCGTTTCCCGGCAGAGAGCCATCATGAAAAAGACACGCTTGATCGCAGCCGCTCTCGTCGCTCTCACCACCCCTGCGCACGCAGAGGACGGCAACAGCCGTCCGCAGCCGGTGATTCAGCCGCACGTCATTCCGCTGCCCGCCGACAAGCCCTGGCCGGGGACGATGCTGCTCAAGGTCGACGCCACCGATTATATGCGCGGCATCTTCCGCGTCCGGCAGACAATTCCGGTCGCGAAAGCGGGGAAGCTCACCCTGCTCTATCCGCAATGGCTGCCCGGCAAGCACGCGCCGCGCGGCGCGATCGCCGAGATCGCGGGCTTCAAGGCGAGCGCGGACGGCAAGCCGCTCATCTGGACGCGTCAACCGGCCGATGTCTATGCCTTCGACATCGATGTGCCCGCAGGCACCAGGAGCATCGATGTCGCCTTCGACTTCCTGTCGCCGACGCGGACCAGCGAAGGCCGCGTCGTCGTCACCCCGGCGATGATGAACCTGCAATGGGAGCAGGTGAGCCTCTATCCCGCAGGATATTTCACCCGCGACATTCCGGTGCAGCTCGACGTGACGCTGCCCGACGGCTGGACCGGCGCGGCCGCGCTCGACGGCCTCAAAATCTCGGGCAATCGCTACAGCTACGCGCCGACGAGCTACGAGACGCTGGTCGACAGCCCGATGTTCGCGGGCCGCTATTATCGCAAATGGGATCTGGGGCAGAATGTCACGCTGAACGTCGTCGCCGACGAGGCCCAATATCTGGGCGCCAAGCCCGACCAGATCGCGCGCCACGCCGCGATGGTGGCGGAGGCGGTGGCGCTGTTCGGCACCCGCCATTTCGACCGCTACGAATTCCTGCTCGCGCTGACCGACGAGCTCGGCGGCATCGGGCTCGAACATCATCGCAGCAGCGAGAACAGCAGCAGCCCCGATTATTTCATCAAATGGGACGACGGCGAAACGCTGCGCGGCCTGTTGCCGCACGAATTCACCCATAGCTGGAACGGCAAATACCGCCGCCCTGCCAAGCTCTGGACCCCCGACTTCCGCACGCCGATGCAGGGCAATCTCCTCTGGGTCTATGAAGGACAGACGAGTTTCTGGGATCTCGTCCTCGCGGGCCGCTCGGGGATGCAGTCGAAGGACATGATCCTGTCCGAATGGGCGACCAACGCCGCCTTTTACAGCGTCCAGCCGGGCCGCGACTGGCGCTCGGTCGAGGATACGACGCTCGACCCCGTGATCGCGGCGCGCAAGCCGCGTCCCTTCCCCAGCGCGACGCGTACCGAGGATTATTACAACGAGGGCTCGCTGATGTGGCTGGAGGCGGACATGATCATCCGCCAGGCGACGAACGACCGGAAAAGCCTCGACGATTTCGCGAGGAGCTTTTTCGGCGGCAAGACCGGCGACTGGGGCGAGGTCACCTATGACTTCGACGATGTCGTCGCAGCGCTGAACGCCGTCCACCCTTATGACTGGGCGAAATTCCTGCACGAGCATATGCAGCTTCCCGGCCAGCCCGCGCCGGTCGCGGGGATCGAGCGCGCGGGCTATCGCCTCGTCTGGCGCGACACGCCGAACGCCTATGACCGCGGCCGCATGGCGCGCGCGAAAAATTACGACCTCACCCACTCGCTCGGCATGGTGATTGACAAGGACGGCGTCGCGGGCAGCATCCTGTGGGATGGTCCCGCCTTCCGCGCCGATATCGTCAACGGCACGAAGATCGTCGCGGTCGACGGCGTCGCCTATGCCAAGGACCGCATGGAAGCCGCGATCCGCGCCGCGACCGACGGCAAGACCCCGGTGAGCCTGCTCGTCGAGCGCGGCGGGCGCTATCGGACGATCGACATCGACTATCATGGCGGGCTGCGCTGGCCGCACCTCGAAAAGGCCGGCGCCGGACCCGACTGGTTCGACCGCCTGCTCGCGTCGAAACGGGCGCTTTGAGCGGCAACAGGAAATAAAACGGGATGTCCCGATCTCGTTCCTGCCGTCATTGCGAGCGAAGCGAAGCAATGACGCGCAAAGATAACCGCCCCACCCCCTCGACTTTCCGCGCTATCCGGCGCTAAAGGCGCGCGCGATTCCAAAAATACAAAAGGACATCTCCCATGCGCATCGACCTGATCCCCGCGGGCGACAGCCCGCCCGACAGCCTGAACGTGCTGATCGAAGTACCGATCGGCGGCGAGCCGGTGAAATATGAATTCGACAAGGCGTCGGGCGCGCTGTTCGTCGACCGCTTCCTCCACACCCCGATGCGCTATCCCGCCAATTACGGCTTCATCCCGCACACGCTGGGCGACGACGGCGACCCGCTCGACGCGCTCGTCGTCGCGCGCACCTCGGTGGTCGCAGGCGCGGTGGTCAAGTGCCGCCCGATCGGCGTGCTCAAGATGGAGGATAATGCCGGCGGCGACGAAAAATTGCTCTGCGTTCCCGTCAGCGCGACCTTCCCCTATTACGACAAGGTCAAGACCTACAAGGATATGCCCGAGATCGTGCTCCAGCAGATCGAGCATTTCTTTGCCCACTACAAGGACCTCGAGCCGGGCAAATGGGTCAAGCTCGGCGGCTGGGGCGACGTCGACGAGGCGAAGCAGATCATTCTCGACGGGATCGAACGCGCCAAGGCGCACGGGGCTTGAGGAAAAGCGTCGCCCCAGCGAAAGCTGGGGCTGCTATCGTTCTGAAGGAACGCCTGCGATCCCGGCTTCCGCTGGGATGACGCCTATTGCTCGACCAGCCGCAGATCCTGCCGCGGATAGGGGATGCGGATTCCCGCCGCCTTGAAACGTTCCCATATCCCGAGGAACACCTCGCCCTGGATATTGCCGAGCCCCGATTCGGGGTCCGAAATCCAGTAGCGCAGCTCATGCTCGACCGCGCGTTCGCTGAAGGCGGTGATCCATACCACCGGCTCGGGATCGGCGAGAATGCGCGGATTGGCCTTCGCAACCTCGACGATGATCGCCTGCGCCGCGTGCAGATCGCATTCATAGGCGACCGGAATGCGCATCCGTACCCGCACGTCGCGGCTCGAATAGCTCCAATTCTCGACCGGCTGGGTCATCAGCAGTTCGTTCGGGATCAGATGCTTCTTGCCGTCGCGGGTGACGACGTTGACCGCGCGCACGCCGATCTTCGCGACCCGCCCGACATTGGGCACGCCGCCGGGCAGCGGCCCGCTGCCCATCGATGCGGCGTCGCCGACGACGATCACGTCGCCGGGCTGGATCGAGCGGTCCATCAGCAGGATGATCCCCGCGATCAGATTGCCGACCGTCTTTTGCAAGCCAAAGCCGATCGCGAGCCCCGCCGCGCCCGAAAAGACCGCAAGCGTCGTCAGGTCGATGCCGAGCAGGTCGATGCCGAGCAGCAATGCGAAGGAAAAGAGCGCGATCGCGATGAGCTTTTCAGTGAGCAGCCGCTGCGCCTGGTCGATCTGGGTGTTGCGGCGCAGCAGCCATTTGATCGCGCGCATCACGAGCTTGACCGCGACCCACAGCAGCACCGCGACGATGATCGCCGAGACCAGCCCATAGAGCGACAGTCGGTAGGAGCCGACGTCGAGCCCGATCGCCTGCATCGCCTCGACGACGCGGCCGACGCTGTCGCGCAGGCTTTCCTTGGCGCTCATAGCGCCGCGAAGCCGCGTTCGAGGTCGGCGATCAAATCGGCGGGATCCTCGAGCCCGATCGACAGGCGGACGAGCGCATCGAGATCGGTCCAGCGCGTCGCGGTGCGGATCGTCTGCGGATCGCCCGGCACGGCGAGGCTTTCATAGCCGCCCCAGCTGAAGCCGATGCCGAAATGCGCGAGCGCGTCGATGAAGCGCGCGCGCGCCGCGTCGTCGGCGCCCTTCAGCGTGAAGCCGAACAGGCCGCTGGTCCCCGAAAAGTCGCGCGACCAGAGGGCGTGGCCCGGATCGCCGGGCAGCCCCGGATGCAGCACGCGCCCGACCTCGGCGCGGCCGGCGAGCCAGGTCGCGACCGCAAGACCGTTCTCGCCGTGCCGCGCCAGCCGCACGTCGAGCGTCCTGAGGCCGCGCAGGATCAGCGCGCAATCGTCGGGCGAGACCGCCTGACCGAGCTGATAGGTCGCATGACGCAGCTTCGGCCACACCGCCTTCGTGGCGGTCAGGCTGCCCATCATCGCGTCGCTGTGCCCGCCGACATATTTGGTGAGGCTCATCATCGTCACGTCGACGCCGTGCGCGAGCGCGGGAAAGAGCAAGGGTGTCGCCCAGGTATTGTCGAGCATCGTCAGCACGCCACGCCCGCGCGCGATGGCGGTGATCGAGGGGATGTCCTGCACCTCGAAGGTCAGGCTGCCCGGCGATTCGAGGAAGATCAGCTTCGTTTCGGGCTCGATCAGATCGGCGATGCCGGCACCGATCAGCGGATCGTAGAAGGTCGTCCGCACCCCCATCCGCGCGAGCATGCCGTTGCAGAAGGCGCGTGTCGGCTCATAGGCGCTGTCGACCATCAGCAGATGGTCGCCGGGCGACAGCAGCGCGAGCAGCCCCGCCGAAATCGCCGCGACTCCCGACGGGTAAAGCAAGGTACCGTCGGCCCCCGGCTCCATCCCGGTCAGCGCATCGGCGAGCGCCCAGACCGTCGGCGTTCCGCGCCGGCCATAATAAAGCTTGTCATGCGTCGCGTGGCCCCGCACCTTGAGGTCGGCGATGCTGTCGTAAAGGATCGTCGAGGCACGCCACACCGGCGGATTGACGACCCCGCCGCCGAGCCGCGGGTCGCCCGTCCATTCGGGCCGCCGCCCGCCCTGCACCAGTTTCGTCGCGGGGCGGAGGCTGTCATCGTCGCTCTTGCTCATTGCGCCTTGTTAGCGCGCCCCTACGCAAAATCCAGTAGCGGCCCGCCGAGACCGAGGATCAGCCCGCCCGCCGAGCAGACCGCCAGCATCGGGGTGATCCCGAGCCGGAAGCGGAAAAGCAGCACGAAGGCGAGGATCGAAAGCAGCACGGCGGCCAGATCGATGCTCGACAGCACGGGCGCCTCGACGCCCCACGCCGTCCGATCGAGCCGGCGGAACAGCACGTGGAGCGCGAACCACAGCGACAGATTGGCGATCACCCCGACGACCGCCGCGGTCACCGCCGCGAGCGCGCCCTTCAGCCCAGCCGCGCGTTCGAGCCGGTCGATCCACGGAGCAAAAGCGAAGATCCACAGGAAACAGGGCGCGAAGGTCACCCACAGGGTCAGCCCGGCGCCGAGCATCGCGGCAACGAGCGGGGTGAAGGGCGCAGCGTCGCGCCACGCGGCGAGGAAGCCGACGAACTGGGTCACCAGGATCAGCGGCCCGGGCGTCGTCTCGGCCAGCCCCAGCCCGTCGGCCATCTCGCCCGGCCGCAGCCAGCCGAAGCCGTTCACCGCTTCCTGCGCCATATAGGCGAGCACCGCATAGGCGCCGCCGAAGGTCACGACCGCGAGTTGCGAGAAGAAGGCACCGATGTCCCACAGCACATGGTGCCGCCCGAGCGTCGCGAGGATCAGGAGCATCGGCGCCGCCCAGATCGCGCCCCACAGCCCGATCGCGCGCAGGCTCTGCCGCCATGCCGAGCCGGCAAGCGGCGCGGAATGGGCCTTGGCCGACGCCAGCTTCAGCCAGTCGGGTCGCCAGCGTGCCGCCGCCCAGCCGATGAGCAGCGCAGCCAGCACAACAAGCGGAAAAGGCAGGGCAAGCAGCGCGATCGCCACGAAGGACAGCAGCGCCACGGCGCGTAGCAGTGGCGTCTTCAGCGCGCGCCCGGCGATCCGGAGCAGCGCCTGCACGACGATTGCCAGCACCGCCGCCTTGATGCCGAGAAACAGCGCCGCGAACCAGTCGAGTCCCGCCGCCATCACATAAAGCAGCGACAGGCCGAACATGACGAGCGCGCCGGGGATGATGAACAGCAACCCCGCCGCAAGGCCGCCGCGAAAGCCGTGCAACCGCCAACCGATCCAGGTTGCAAGTTGCTGCGCCTCGGGACCGGGAAGCAGATGGCAGAAATTGAGCGCGTGAAGAAAGGTCGTTTCGTCGACCCAGCACTGTTCATCGACGAATTCGCGGTGCATCAGCGCGATCTGCCCGGCGGGACCGCCGAAGCTCAGGAGGCCGATGCGGGCATAGGTGCGGACCGCCTCGGCGAAGGTCGGCATTGCAGGTACGGAAGGGTCGGTCATCGTCACGCTTCTCCAGCCGGCCAAAGCCGGGTGAAAAAGCAACGCTTGGGCGAATGCCTGACCGGGGGGTTGCCTCGCCCCGATGCCCGCAGATTAGCTCCGGGCACCGGGGTTGGACAAGCAAGAAAAAGCCGCGCGACCCCAAAGCCGCGCGGCGCGCTCCTTACGCCGCGCCGGTCGCCTTGGGCGTCGCCGGGTCGGCGCCCCATTCGGTCCAGCTTCCGTCATAGACCGCGACATCCTCCTTGCCGAGAAGATGCGCGCCAAAGGCGACGACGGTCGCGGTCATGCCGCTGCCGCAGGTGGTGATCAGCGGCTTGTCGAGATCGACGCCCGCCGCGTCGAACGCGGCCTTGAGGTCATCGCCGCGCTTCCACGTACCGTCGCTATTGAACAGGCTGCCGTGCGGCAGGCTGACCGAACCCGGGATATGGCCGGGCGCCATGCCCGGGCGCGGGTCGCGTTCCTCGCCGGTGAAGCGCGCCGCCGGGCGTGCATCGACGACCTGCTCGCTGCCGCCAGCGATATTTTCGAGCACCTGTTCCTTGGTCCGGACCGCCTTCGCGTCGCGCCACACGGTGAAGTGACGATGGCGCAGCGTCTGCTTGCCCATTTCGAGCGGGCGCCCCTCGGCCTTCCATTTGGCGAGCCCGCCGTCGAGCAGCGCGACGTCGTGGGCGCCGAACAGCTTGAGCAGCCACCAGGCGCGCGCCGCGCTCTTCAGCGGGCTGTCGTCGTAGATGACGATGCGGCTGCCGTCGCCGAGCCCGAGCGACTGCATGCGGCTTGCGAATTTCTCGGCGGTCGGCGCCATATTCTCGATATTGCTGTTGGTGTCGGCCAGTTCGGCCAGGTCCATGAACACCGCGCCGGGGATGTGCCCCGCCTCATATTCCGCGCGCGCGTCGCGATCGGTTCCGGTCATGAATTTCGTCGCATCGACCACCCGCAGGTCCGATGCCCCCAGTTCGCGTTCCAGCCAGTCGGTTGAGACCAAGGCGTCCATGTCATGCTCCTGTTGCGACCGCGCGGAGACCTTCTTGCCTGTCCCTCGCCGCGATCAGTCCTGCGTCGCTCTCTTCTTTCCGGGGACGGCAAGCCTATGCCCCGGCGTGCCCTTTTTCAAGCACGGTCGCGGTCTGCCCCAGTCCATGCTGCACTGCAACAGAAAACCTATTGAATGCGCCGGATCGCGGTCGTTCGCGCGCCCGGCCGATTGACGACCAGATTGGGGTGGTCGAGCGGCAGCGGCGCGAGCTTCTCGCTTCCGCTCGCACCCTGTTCGCGGCCGAGCACGAAACTGCCGGCATTCTGTCCGAAGGCCTCGCCCTCGCCGTCCCAATGATAGGTGACGTCGAAGACGAGCACGGGAATCAGCATCGGCTTGCCGCCGATCATCAGCGGCTCGACCGCGGCGCGCGGCAGCATAACCTCGGTCGCGACCTGCTCGCCCGCCCCCGGCGCCAGCGCCATGTCGTCGCGCAGCACGCTGCCCCCCGCGCCGTCGAAGAAGCGCGCGAGCACCGGCTCGGTCATCGCCGACCCCTGGTTGAGCGCGATGCGGATCATCAGCCCGGTCGCCGCGACCGGTCCTTCATTCTTCAGGCCCAGCGTGAAAGCGACGATGAGCTGCTCGCTCGTCATGCGGATGCCGCGAATATCGAGCGTCATCGCCACCTGCGCCCGCTGTTCGGCCGTCGGGCGCGTCACCAGCGGCGACGGGACGGGTTGGGCCGGTGGCGCCACGGGCTGCGGGCGCGGAGCGGGCGGCGCCACGGGCGCGGCGCGGCGCGGCGCGGGAACGGGGTCGGCGGCACGCGGCAGGGGCTGCGGCGGTTCGGACTCGCCGGGCGTATCGCCCGCGAGTGCCGGACGGCGACGCCAGTACCAGATGCCCGCGCCAACCGCGACGAGCCCGGCAAGCAGCCACGCCCACAGCGGCGGATTTCCGTCGCCGCCGGTCGCCGGAGCCGCGCCATCGCTAGGCGACGCCTCCGGCACCGGCGCGGTCGGATCGACCGAGAAGCCGGGCGTCGCGGGCGACGGCGCTTCGACGGCCGGTGTCGCCGAATCGGGAGCCGCCGCCACGGGCGCGGTGGAAACGGGCGCGCTGGTCGCGGGCTCGGGTGCGGCGCGCGGCGCGCTCGTGGTCGCGGGCGGCGTATCGCGGCGTGCGGTGGGCGCGGATGGAGCGGGCGTCGGCGCCGGCCGGGTCGGAACTACCGTGGGCGTCGTGGTGCGCGGCGTAGGAGCAGGCGTCGGCGCCGGAGTCGGCGGGCCGCGCCGTTCCCCCGGAGCGAGCGGCGGCAGGCCGTTGTCGGACGGTCCCTGCACGCCCGATGTCCGCCCGTCGTCGGCGGGCGGCAGGCGGAACGTCGAGGTGGGCGCGGGGGTCGGCGAAGGCGCGGGGGTCGGCTGCTCGGTCTGCGCGGCCGCGGGCGGAAGCCCGCCCGCCACCAGCGAAGCCGCCAGCGCCGCCAGCGACAAGCGCGCCGCTCTTTCCCCTCGCCCGAGTTTTCGCACCGTCATTTTCCGAATCCGCAATCCCGTATTGGCCATTCCGCTGCGCCTCTGAATCGGCGCTGAACCCCGGTCCCCCGTCGTTCGCCGGTGATCCGGGATGACTTCGGGATGACAGGGGCCGCGCTGCGCACTAGACGGTTTCCATGTCCGATTCCAGCCATCCCCCGCTTGCGCCGAAACATCTCGGCCAATCCAGCGAACTGCCTGCCTCGCCCGAGGCGGCGGTGCTCGACTATGTCCCCAATCCGCGCCTCGGCGATCTCTATCTCGTCCGCTTCGCCGCGCCCGAATTCACGTCGCTCTGCCCGGTGACCGGCCAGCCCGATTTCGCGCATCTCGTCATCGACTATGCCCCGGGCGAAACGATCGTCGAGTCGAAGAGCCTCAAGCTGTTTCTCGGCTCGTTCCGCAATCATGCGGGCTTCCACGAAGATTGCACCGTCGGCATCGGCCGCCGCCTGTTCGACGAGATGCGGCCGAAATGGCTGCGCATCGGCGGCTATTGGTATCCGCGCGGCGGCATTCCGATCGACGTCTTCTGGCAATCGGGTCCGCCGCCCGTGGGCCTGTGGCTCCCCGACCAGGGCGTCGCCCCCTATCGCGGGCGCGGATAATTGTTTTTTTCGACTGACGTCGGAAGCGGCCCCGGCCCGCTCCCCCTCCCGGCCTCCCCGACGATAGTAACCTAGGGAGGCCGGGAGGGGGAGCGGGCCGGGGCGGCGCGTTTCCGCAAAGCGGAAACAAAAAAGAAACGAATTTCATCTTTCCGTCATCAAATATTGACATTAGTGTCAACGCCATGACCGCCGCAGCCCTTCCCCACGACCATGACATCAAGGTCGGTCCCGACGCGATCGACTTCATGGGGCATGTCAACAATGCCCATTATCTGAGCTGGGTGCAGGATGCGGTGCTGGCGCACTGGCGCAAGATCGCGCCGCCCGAGGCGGTCGCGCAGCATCTGTGGGTCGCGCTGAAGCACGAGATCACCTATCGCCGCCCCGCCTTCCTCGACGATCAGGTCATTGCGACCGTCATCCTCGAAAAGGTGCAGGGCGCGCGCGCCTTCTACGAAACGATCATCAAGCGCGGCGAGGACGTGCTCGCCGAGGTCAAGTCGAGCTGGTGCTGCATCGACGCCGAAACGCTGCGCCCCGCACGGCTGGCCAGCGACGTGATCGCGCGCTTCTTTCCGGGCGAGAAAATCTGAGGTTTCGGCTTCGGCCCGTCAGCTTCGGGGTGGGGAGCGGACATTTGAAGGCAAAGCATGTTTCCCCTCCAGCAAGCGGGAGGGGCAGCGAGACTTACGAACTTTGTTCGTTAGTCGCAGCGGGGTGGGCCATTGCGCCGTCGCTGCCCACCCCCGCCCCCTCCCGCCTGCAGGAGGGGAGAAAGAGTGGCCGCAATCGGTCGCTAGCGGCCCTACGCCGCCTCGAACCGGATCGGCAACCGCTTGAGCCCGCCGACGAACACCGATTCGACCCGCGCCGGGTCGCCCGCGAGTTCGAGGCTCTTCAGACGCGGCAGCAATTCCTCCATCAATATCCGCATCTCCATCCGCGCGAGATGCTGGCCGAGACACACATGCGCGCCGAAGCCGAAGGCGATCTGCTGGTTCTTCGCGCGGTCGGGATCGAAGCCGAAGGGGTCATCGAAGATCGCTTCGTCGCGGTTCGCCGAGACATAGTTCAGCATCAGCCAGTCGCCCTCGCGGATCGTCTGCCCGCCGATTTCGACGTCGGCCTTCGCGCTGCGCATGAAATGCTGGACCGGGGTCGTCCAGCGGATCGCCTCCTCGATCAGCCCCGCCTTCTCGGCCCCCGCGTCCTGGAAGCGCGCGAACAGCGCCGGATTCTTCGCCAGTTCCATGATCGCGCCCGCGGTCGAGGCGCTCGTCGTGTCGTGGCCGGCGGTCGCGACGATCATGTAATAGCCCGCCAGCTCACGGTCGGGGATCCGGCCGCCGTCGATCGTCGCATTGGCGATTACCGTCGCAATGTCCTCGCGCGGATTGGCGCGGCGGTCGGCGGTGAGCTCGCGGAAATAATTTTCGAAATCGGCAATGACATAATGGAGCATCGCGATCGCCTGTTCGGCGCTCGTTATTTCGACCTTGTTGCGGTTGAGTTCGGGGTCGGTCGACCCGAAGAGCTGCTGCGTCAGCATCAGCATCCGCGGCTCATCCTCGGCCGGAACGCCGAGGATATCCATGATCACGCGCAACGGATAATGCGCCGCGACGTCGCGCGCAAAGTCGCATTCGCCCCCCAGCGACAACATATGCTCTACCGCGGCGCGCGCATGGTGGCGAACGCGCTCTTCGACGATCTTCAGATTCTTGGGCATGAACCAGCTCTGCGTCAGCAAGCGGTATTTCATGTGGTCGGGCGCATCCATCTGCACCAGCGAGCGGATCAGATGGCCGTCGTTCCCCGGCGTCGCGGCGCGCGCCAGCGCCTCGCCCTCGCGGTTGGTCAGCACCGTCGGGCGGATGGCGCTGGCGAAACGCTGGGGGTCGCGGCCGATCGCCATGATGTCGGCGTGGCGCGTCACCAGCCAGAAGGGGTCGTGATCGGGGTTCTCAGCGACCGCGAGCGGCGCGTTGGCGCGCGCCCAGGCAAGCTGTTCGTGCAGCCCGTCCCATTCGCCATAAGCGGCGGGGTCGACGACGGCGGCGGATACCTCTCCGGGCAATATAGGTTTTGTCATGCAACCGAAGCTGCCTCAGTTTTTGCCGTCTGTCGAGAGCCATGGACCGCTCGCCGAAAGGGGCCGTTGCGTGGACCCGGGCATCGGCGTAGCCCGGTCCGCATCATAACCGGGGAGCGCAGCCATGAAAATTTCGACACGCCTTCTGCTCGTCAGCGCCGTCTCGGCGCTCGGCCTCTCCGCCTGCGCCGCGCAGCCGGGGGTCGCATCGCCCGCACCACCTGTGGCGTTGATGCCGGCGCCGACCGGCGCGCCGCTCGATGCCAGCGTGCCGAGCCAGCTTCCGCGCATCACGCGCCCGCTCCATTACGATATCAGCGTCACGCCCGATGCGAAGGCGCTCACCTTCACCGGCGACGCGGCCATCGATCTCGAACTCTATGCGCCCTCGGCGACGATCGTGATGAACGCGCTCGATCTCGCCTTTGCGGGCGCGACGCTGACCGGCCCCGACGGCAAGCCTCTCCCGCTGACCGCCACGACCGACGCCACGGCGCAGACGGTGACCTTCACCGCCCCCGCGCCGATCGCGCCGGGCACCTATCGCCTCGCGACTCATTATAGCGGCATCATCAATACTCAGGCGAACGGCCTTTTCGCGCTCGATTATCCCGACAAGACGAGCGGCGCCGACACGCGCGGGCTGTTCACCCAGTTCGAGGCGCCCGACGCACGCCGCTTCGTCCCGAGCTTCGACGAGCCGAGCTACAAGGCGACCTTCAGCCTGTCGGCGATCGTTCCCGCCGACGACCTCGCGGTGAGCAACATGCCCGCGGCGAGCGAAACCCCGGTCGCGGGCGGCAGAAAGAAGGTGAGCTTCCAGATTTCACCGAAAATGTCGTCCTATCTCCTCTTCTTCGCGACCGGCCCGTTCGAGCGGCTCGCCAAGAAAAGCGAAAGCGGCGCCGAGGTCGGCATCGTCTCGCCCAAGGGGTCGGGCGAACAGGCACGCTTCGCGCTCGACAGCCTCGCGCCGCTGCTCACCTATTATGGCGATTATTTCGGCCAGCCCTATCCATTGCCCAAGCTCGACAATGTCGCGGGCCCCGGCCAGTCGCAATTTTTCGGCGCGATGGAAAATTGGGGCGCGATCTTCACTTTCGAACGTATCCTGCTCGACGATCCCAAGATCACGAGCGAAGCGACGCGGCAAGACATCTATGCCGTGCAGGCGCACGAGGTCGCGCACCAATGGTTCGGCGATCTCGTCACCATGGCGTGGTGGGACGATCTGTGGCTCAACGAAGGCTTCGCGAGCTGGATGGAAACCAAGGCGAGCGACCATTTCCACCCCGACTGGCAGCCGTTGCTGGGCCGCGTCGGCGGGCGCGAGGCTGCGATGGGGCTCGATGCCTTTGCGACGACGCACCCGATCGTCCAGACCATCCGCACCGTCGAGGATAGCAATCAGGCGTTCGACGCGATCACCTATCAGAAGGGCGAAGCGGTGATCACGATGCTCGAGGCCTATGCCGGGGCCGACAAGTGGCGCGACGGGCTGCGCGCCTATATGGCGCAGCATAAATATGGCAACACGCGCACCGACGATCTGTGGAACGCGGTCGAGGCGGCGGGCGCGACGGGGCTGACCGCGATCGCCCACGATTTCACGGGCCAGCCGGGCATCCCGCTGCTGCGCGTCGGCGCCATCGCCTGCACAGGCGGGACCACGACCGTCCAGGTCACGCAGAGCGAATTTTCGCGCGACCGCAAGGACAGCATCGACGCCGAGGGGCGGCGCTGGCAGGTGCCGGTGCTGGCGCGCGCCGGTGACGGCGCGGTGGCGCGGCAGGTGATCACGGGCGGCGCGGGAACGCTGACCCTGCCCGGCTGCGGGCCGGTACTGATCAACGCGGGACAGGCGGGCTATTATCGCACCCTCTATTCGCCCGCCGCGCTTACCGCGCTGCGCGGCCGCTTCGCCGGCCTCGCGCCGATCGATCAGCTCGGGCTGCTCGGCGACAATTTCGCGCTCGCTTATGCGGGCTATCAGCCGATGGGCGCGGCGCTCGACCTGCTCACCGCAGCGCCGAAGGAAGCGAACCAGAAGCTGACCGGCGACGTCGCGGGCCGCTATGAAGCGCTCTACAACCTCTTCGACGACCAGCCGGCGGTGCAGAAGCAGATCGCGGCGCGCGCCGGCGCGGCGCTTGCGCCCGCGATGCGGCGGCTCGGCTTCGACGCACGGCCGGGCGAACCCGCGCTCGACAGCGTGCTGCGCTCCGATTTGATCGGCGCACTGGGGGCGATCGGCGACGCCACGGTGCTTGCAGAGGCACGCCGTCGCTTCTTCTTGCTCGACCACGATCCAGCGGCGCTCGACGGGCCGCTCAAATCGCGCTGGCTCGGCATCGTCGCGGCCCATGCGGGCGCGGCCGAGTGGGACAAGCTGCGCGCCATGGCGAAGGGTTCGAAATCGGCGGTCGAACGCAGCACCTTCTATACGCTGCTCGGCAACGCCAAGGACACAGCGCTCGCCAGGCGCGCGCTCGACCTCGCGCTGACCGACGAGCCGGGCAAGACGACGAGCGCCGCGATCATCGGCGCGGTCGCCCGGAATCACGCTGGAATGGCGGTCGACTTCGCGCAGGCCAACCAGGCCGCGGTCGACCGGCTGATCGACGCTTCGGCGCGGGCGCGCTTCCTCGCCGGGCTCGCCGCTTCCTCGACCGATCCGGCGATGGTCGCCAAGCTGGAGGCAATCGCGGCACCGCTGCCCGCCGACGTCCGCAAGCCCTATGACAAGACGATCGCGACCCTCAAGGAACGCAGCGTCAGCCGCCCGCGGATCAAGGGCGAGGTCGCGAGCTGGCTGAAGGGGAAATAGGCGGCCGAAACCATCCTGTCTTCGTCATCCCCGCGAAGGCGGGGATCCAGCTTTCCGGCATCGCGTTGAAGCTGGCCCCCCGCCTTCGCGGGGGTGACGAGGATGGGTGTGTCGCGCTTTATTTGAACAGGCTGCCCAAAATCCCGCGCATGAGCTGACCGCCAAACTTGCCCGCGACCTGACGGCCGAGGCTCGTCGCCGCCGAGCGCGCCGCCGACTGGATCATCTTGTCCGCCATCGACGGTTTGGCGGCTTCGCGCGCCGCGGCCTTTTCCTGCTGCAGTCGTACCCGTTCCTCGGCCGCCTTGCGCTTCGCCTCTTCCTTCGCGGCAATCGCCGCCTGCTTGTCGGCCTCGGCCTGCGCCTTTGCCTCGACCGCGGCGGCCTGTGCCTGCTCGGCCTTGGCGGCGAGCAGTTCCTCGGCGCTCTCGCGGTTGACCGGCGTGTCATATTTGTCGGCGACGGGCGAGATCGACTTGATGATCGCGCGCTCCTTGACGTCGAGCGGACCGGCGCGCGAGCAGGGCGGCTTGATCAGCGTGCGTTCGACCGGCGACGGCGCGCCGTCGGCCATCAGCAGCGAGACGAGTGCCTCGCCGACCTTGAGTTCGGTGATTTCGCGCGCGACATCGACCTTGGGATTGGGACGGAAAGTGTCGGCGGCCGCCTTCACCGCCTTCTGGTCGCGCGGCGTGAAGGCACGGAGCGCATGCTGGACGCGGTTGCCGAGCTGGCCCGCGACCGCCTCGGGCACGTCGATCGGGTTCTGCGTCACGAAATAGACGCCGACGCCCTTCGAGCGGATCAGGCGGACGACCTGCTCGATCTTGTCGGTCAGCGCGGGCGGCGCGTCGTCGAACAGCAGATGCGCCTCGTCGAAGAAGAAGACGAGCTTGGGCTTGTCGGGATCGCCGACCTCGGGAAGCGTCTCGAACATCTCGCTCAAAAGCCAGAGCAGGAAGGTCGCATAGAGTTTGGGGCTCGCCATCAGCTTGTCGGCGGCGAGGATGTTGACATAGCCGCGGCCATTGTCGTCGAGACGGATCATGTCCTGGATGTCGAGCGCGGGCTCGCCGAAGAAATGGTCGCCGCCCTGCGTCTCGAGCGTCAGGAGCTGGCGCTGGATCGTGCCCACCGTGGCCTTCGACACATTGCCATATTTGGTCGTCAGCTCGTCGGCATTCTCGGCGCACCATGCGAGCATCGCCTGGAGGTCACCAAGGTCGAGGAGCAACAGATTCTGCTCGTCGGCCACCCGGAAGGCAATCGCGAGCACGCCCTCCTGCACCTCGTTCAGCCCCATCAGCCGCGCGAGCAGCAGCGGCCCCATTTCGGAGATGGTGGTGCGGATCGGATGCCCCTGCTCGCCGAACAGATCCCAGAAGATCACCGGATTGTCGTGATAGGCCCAGCCGGTATCGCCGATTTCGGCGGCGCGCTTGGCGAAGGCCTCGTGCGTCTTCGCGGTCGGGCTGCCCGCCATCGCCATGCCCGACAGGTCGCCCTTCACGTCGGCGACGAACACCGGGACGCCGACCGCCGAAAAGCCCTCGGCCAGCCCTTGCAGCGTCACCGTCTTGCCGGTGCCGGTCGCGCCGGCGATCAGCCCGTGACGGTTCGCGCGCTTGAGCACCAGCGACTGGCGCGGCCCGTCGGGTGCCCCTCCGCCGCCGAGGCCGATGTAGATTTCGGTCGCTTCGCTGCCGTCGCTCACTATGCATTCCTCCACTCTGGGCACCTTGCCGAAGGTCTAGAACGACGCGCGGCGTCGGGCAATCGGCAAAGCCGCGGGCGGCGGCAGCACGCGGTGAAGATCGGACCGAGCATGGCGGAAAACTGCGCAACTTCATTCGCAATTCGCCGGGATACGGTATCAGCAGCAGGGACTGACTAGTTTCGACCGAAGGCGGAGCTATCCTTCATCGTCATCCCGGACTTGATCCGGGATCCATTCATCCAGTGCTGAGAGAATGGATCCCGGATCAAGTCCGGGATGACGAGATTCTGAAAGAGATCGGAAAACGACGCCTAGCATCTCATAACGTCGTCATTCCCGCGCAAGCGGGAACCCAGTGTGGGGTCAGCCGAGGCACGCCCTGGGTTCCCGCTTGCGCGGGAATGACGAAGAGAGGGGGGGAATATCCGCCCCCACCCAACGCCCCTCACCCCATGATGAAGGCGTTGAGCTTGTTGCCGTCGGGGTCGCGGAAATAACCGGCATAGAAGCCTTCGCCGCGCGGACCCGGAGGGCCTTCGCAGGTGCCGCCGTTGGCGAGAGCAATGTCGTAGAGGCGGTGGACCTGCTCCTTGTCCTTCGCCTCGAGCGCGACCATCACGCCGTTGCCCACGGTCGCCGCCTCACCGTCGAACGGGCGGGTGAGGCCGATGCCGGCGCCGCCGCCTTCCTTGCCCCAGGCGATGAAGCCGTCATAGTCCATCATCCGCGGCACGCCCAGTTCGCCAGCGATCGCGTCATAGAAGACCGCCGCCCTGGCGAGGTCGTTGGTGCCCAGCGTCACATATCCGATCATCGTCTCTCTCCCGACTCGTCATGATGTGAACATAATAGGAACATTTAACCTGCCAGGCAAAGAAAAAGAGCGCCGAACCCGAGGGTCGCGGCGCTCTTTTTGCCTGTCGCGCGACGTGCGGAAATCAGCCGCCCTTGATGCGGATCGCGATGAAGGCCGAGGGACCGCCGCGGCGCAGGATTTCGAGCAGCACCGCGTCGCGGCCCGCCTTCTTCGCATCGGCGATGACCTTGGCGAGCGCGTCGCTGGTCGTCACCGACGCGCGGTTGGCGCTGACGATCACGTCGCCGCGGCGCAGGCCCTTGCGACCGGCGTCGCTGCTCGACGAGGCGGCGGCGATCACAAGGCCCTTGGTGCCCGTATCGACGCCGATCGCCCGGGCGATGTCGGGGGTCAGCGGCTGCACGGCAAGGCCGAGTTCGTTCTGGATTGCGGTGTCGGCGCTGCCCTTCGGATCGTCGGGCATCGCCTGCTCGTCCTCGGGGTCGAACGTCGTGCCCGCGAGCTGTTCCTCGGGCGGGCGCGTGCCGACGACCGCATTGAGGGTCATCGTCTTGCCGTCGCGCACCACCTCGATCGGGATGCGCGTGCCGGGCTTGGTGTTGGCGACGATGTAGGACAGGCTCTGCGACGGGGTCACGTCCTTGCCGTTGACCTTGGTCACGACGTCGCCGCGCTTGATGCCGGCCTTCGCCGCCGCGCCGTCGTCCTCGACGCGCTGAACGAATTCGCCGCGATCCTTGGGCAGGCCGAGCGCCGAGGCCAGATCCTCGCCGATCGGCGCGATGCCGATGCCGAGATAGCCGCGCTCGATCTTCTCACCCGATTTGAGCGCATTGATCACCGGGATCGCCGCTTCGGCGGGGATCGCGAAATTGACGCCGATGTTCGCGCCGACGGGCGAGATCAGCATATTGTTGATGCCGACGACATTGCCCTTGAGGTCGAACAGCGGGCCGCCCGAATTGCCGCGGTTGATCGCGGTGTCGGTCTGGATATAGCGGTCGTAGGCACCGCCGCCGCCGAGGTTGCGCTGCACCGCCGAGATGATGCCCGCGGTCACCGTCGAGCCGAGGCCGAGCGGGTTGCCGATCGCGACCACCCAGTCGCCGACGCGCGCCTTGGCGCTATCGCCGAACTTGACGAAGGGCAGGCCCGTCGCATCGATCTTGAGCAGCGCGAGGTCGGAGGCGACGTCGCGGCCGACGATGCGCGCCTTATATTCCTTGCCGTTGGTCAGCGTCACCGTGACCTGGTTCACCGCATCGCCGCGCGGGCCGCCGGTGACGACATGGTTGTTGGTGACGATATAGCCGTCGTCGGAAATCAGGAAGCCCGAGCCGCCGCCCTGCTGCTCCTGCGTCACCGGCTCGCGCGTTCCCGCGAAGGGATCGAGCCGGACGCCGAGCGTCACCTCCTGCTTGGTCGAGATGTTGACCACCGCGGGTTGAAGCTGTTCGACGAGGTCGGCGAAGCTTTCGGGCGCGCCGGCGCGCGGCACCGCCTTCGCGATCTCGCTGCTCTCGTTCTGCGCAACCTGCGCGATCACCGGCGACTGGGTGACGAGCGCCAGCGCCGTGCCGCCCATCAGCAGGGCCGAAGTGATGCCATAAACATAACGCACGATCGCAAATCCTCTTCTGTTCGCGAAAAAACTCTGACCCCGGCGCGACGCTATCTGCTCGGCGCCGGCTGAACCTCATTTGAACATGAACGGGACTTGCAGGTTCCGTTCACGTGCCGAACTTTCGTCAGCCTCCCTTGAAATGCCGCAGATATTCATTGTCGGGCGACAGGATCACCGATGTCGTGCCCTGGTTGTTTTCACCCAGGAAGGTCTGCCGATAGCTCTGCATCGCACGGTAGAAATCATAGAATTCGGGATCCTTGCCGAAGCTCGCGGCATAGATGCGCGCCGCTTCGCCGTCGGCGTTGCCGCGGATGATCTGCGCTTCCTTCTGCCCCTCGGCGCGGATCGTGATCGCTTCCTGCTCGCGCGCGGTGCGCATCCGGTTATAGGCCGCCTCGAGCGTCGCGCCTTCGGGCAGGTCGGCGCGCTTGATCCGCACGTCGATGATCTCGGCGCCATATTTGTTGGCCTCGCGGTTGAGCGCGATCTGGATATTGTCCATCACCTGCCCGCGTTCGGGCGACAGCAGGGTTGCGAAGGTGCGCTTGCCGAGCTCGTTGCGCAGCGACGAGCCGAGGATCGTCGCGAGCTGCTGCTGCAACCGCTCCTCGGTGCGGATCGCGGTGTACATGCGCACCGGATTGGTGATGCGGAAGCGCGCGAAGGCGTCGACCTGCAGCCGCTGCTGGTCGGTCGACAGCACCTGCTGCCGCTCCATGTTGATGCCGAGGATGCGCTTGTCGATATATTGGATGCCATCGGTGAAGGGCACGCGCAGGACGAGCCCGGCGCCCGAATGACCGAAGCTTTCCTTCGGTTTATAGCGGTTCACCGTGCGCTCGATCTCGCCGAAGCGCAGGATCAGCGCCTGCTTGTCCTCGGGAACGATCGCGAGCGTCTGCGACAGGATGACGAGCAGCGCCACGGTGCCGACGAGCAGGCGCAGCGGATGGCGGAACAGGCCCTCGAACATCATTGGCCTCCCTTCGCAGCGGCCTCGGGGGCCGCATTCGCCCGCCGCTGAATTTCGTTCAGCGGCAGATAGGGGGTCACCCCGCGCGCCTCGACGATCGTCTTGTCGATGTTCGACAACACGCCCTCCATCGTTTCATAATAGAGCCGCTTGCGGGTCACGCCCGGCGCGAGCTTATACTGTTCGTAAATCTTGTCGAACGCGGCGGTGTCGCCGCGCGCGCGCTCGAGCACCTGCTGTTCATAGGCGCGTGCGAGGTTGATGTCCGATTCGCGCTTCTGGCGCGCGGCGGTCACTTCCTTGAACGCTTCGTCGACCTGGCTCGGCGGATCGGCCTGGCGGATCGCGATCCCCTGGATCGTCACCCCGGCGCGATACTGGTCGAGCAACTCCTGCATCCGCTGCTGCACCTGCCGCTCGATCTCGACGCGACCGGGCCCGATCGCCTGGACGAGGTCGAAATTGGCCACCGTCGCGCGCATCGCGCTTTCGGCGACTTCGCGGAGCGTTCCGTCGGGGTCGGCGAGCTGGAAGATATAGAGTTCTGGATCGCGGATCGACCAGCGGACCTCATAGGCGAGGTCGACGATGCTCTGGTCGCGCGTCAGCACGAAATTCTCGTCGGTCGCATTGGGCGAGCCGATCTGCATCGTGCGGATGGCGCGGACATCCTCCAGGCGGATGCGTTCGATCGGCGCCGGCCAAGTGAATTTGACCCCCGGCCCGACGGTGCGCGAATAGCTGCCGAGCCGGGTGACGACGCCTTCCTTTTCGGGCGGCACGATGTGGAAGGAGGAAAAGACGAACCAGACCACGACGAGCGCGCCGATGCCCCATTTCCAGACCTTCGCCGAATCGCCGAAGTTGAGGCCGTCCCCGCCGCCCGAGCCGCCGCCGCCCCCGAAGCTGCCGCGCCCCTTGCGCAGCAATTCGTCGAGCGCCGAGGGGCCGCGCGGTTTGCGGCCGCGTGCCGGGTCGGCGGGATCGGGCGTCACCCACGGATTGCGCGGGCCGTTGCGGTCGCCGCCGTCATCCTTGCCGCCGTCCTTCCCGCCCTTGGGGCCGTTGCCCCACGGGCTGTTCGCCATCTGGCTGATCTGATGGAAAAATCGCCGCATTCCCATCGGGAAGCGGCCTGCCATCCTGCCGTCACTTTCGTTGCTCATGCCTGCTTTTATAGGGAGGACCAGCGCGATTAACAGGGGGGCAAGAGAAAATGGCTGGCTTTCACCCGCGCCGCGCCTATCTGCGCGGGGTATGACCGACACCGCACCGCTTGCCAGCATCGCGACCGACCTCAGCGGCGGGCGCACCTCGGGCCTCCGCTTTCTCGACGATCAGGGCACGCTCGCGATCGTGCTGGACGTCACCGGCCTCGCCGAGGCAGAGCGGAAGCCGCTGGAGGACAAGCTCCGCGCCGGATTGCTCGCCCGGCCCGGCGTGAGCTCGGTGCGCGTTGCGATGACCGCCGAGCGCAAGGGGCTGACGCTGATCGCGGTCGGCAGCGGCAAGGGCGGGGTCGGCAAATCGACGCTCGCCGCCAACCTCGCGGTCGCGCTCCAGCGGCGCGGGGTGAAGGTCGGGATCGTCGACGCCGACATCTATGGCCCCTCGCAGCCGCGCCTGATGGACAGCGAGGGCGTGAAACCCGAAGCGCGCGGATCGAAGCTCGTTCCCGTTCCCAACGCCTATGGCGTGCCGATGCTTTCGACCGGGCAGATCGCCGCGCCCGGACAGGCGATCGCGTGGCGCGGGCCGATGGCGGGCAAGGCGCTCGAACAGCTCGTCGATGCGAGTTGGGGCGACGTCGACACGCTGATCGTCGACCTGCCGCCGGGCACCGGCGACGTTCAGCTCACGATGATCCAGAAACACAAGCCTGCGGGCGCGGTCATCGTCTCGACCCCGCAGGACCTCGCGCTGATGGACGCGACGCGCGCGATCAGCTTTTTCGAGCAAGCCGACGTGCCGTTGATCGGGCTGGTCGAGAATATGGCGGGCTATGCCTGCCCGCATTGCGGCGAGGTCAGCGACCCGTTCGGGAGCGGCGGTGCCGAAGCGGCGGCGAAGACGATGGGGCTCGATTTTCTCGGCCGCGTACCGCTGTCGATGGGGCTGCGTCTCGCAAGCGACGGCGGCGTGCCGCCGGCGGCGGGAACCGACCCGCTCGGCGAGCCGTTCCACGCGATAGCGGCAAAGGTCGCCGACTGGCTCGCGGCAAGAAAGGGCAAATGATGGCAATCAACGACGAGGCTGAAATCCGCGACCTGCTGGGGCAGCCGCGCCGTATCGCCGTCGTCGGCGCCTCGCCCAACCCGGCGCGCGCCTCGAACGAGGTGCTCGCCTTCCTGATCCGCCAGGGGCACGACGTGATCGCGGTGAACCCCGGCCATGCCGGCAAGACGATCCACGGCGCGCCCGTCGTCGCGACCCTCGCCGATGTCGAGCCGCCCGCCGAGATCGTCGACATCTTCCGCAACAGCGCCGACGCGGGCGCGGCGGTCGACGAGGCGATCGTCCATGGCGCAAAGGCGGTGTGGATGCAGATCGGTGTGATCGATCAGGCCGCGGCGCAGCGCGCCGAGACGGCGGGGTTGACCGTCGTGATGGACCGCTGCCCGAAGGTCGAGATTCCGCGGCTGGGGTTGCTGCGGTAAAGCGGCGCATACAAGCCCATCCCTTTTCCCGTTCGTGTCGAGCGAAGTCGAGACACCCCTCGAGGCAGCGCCACCCAGATGGGTGTCTCGACTTCGCTCGACACGAACGGAATTGAGGTAATGCCGATTTGACGGGAAAGCCTTTGCCTCCCTCAACCGCGCCGACTATCAGCGTGGGCAATGACGGGCATCAGGGACAAGGTGGGGCAAAGTGGGCGGGCGCGGCTGCCGCATGTCAGCCGCCGCCAGATGCTGGTCGGCGCGACCGCCGCGGGCGGGCTGGCGCTCGCCTGGACCTTCTGGCCGCGCGACTATGAGCCCAACCTTACCGCCGCGCGCGGAGAGCATATCTTCAACGCCTTCCTCAAGATCGGCGAGGACGGCCATATCGCGATGGCCGTCCCGCAATGCGAGATGGGTCAGGGCGTCACCACGCTGCTGCCGCAGATCATGGCCGACGAGCTTGGCGCCGACTGGCGGACGATTGCGGTCGAGACCGCGCCGATCAACCCGCTCTACACCAACACTTTGGTCGTCGACGAGGATAGCGCGGTCTTCACCCCGCGCCGCCTCGTCCCCGATTTCGTGTCCGACGTGCGGGGCTGGGCGCGGCGCGAATGGGCGGTGCGCCACGCGGTGATGCTGACCGCGAACAGCTCGTCGGTGCGGATGTTCGAGGGCCCGTGCCGCGACGCCGCGGCGCAGGCGCGCGCGTTGCTGATGATGGCGGCGGCGCGGCGCTGGGACGCCGACTGGCAGCAATGCGATACCGAGGGCGGCTTCGTCACCTTCGGCAAGAAGAAATTGCGCTTCGGCGATGTTGCTGCTGCCGCCGCGCTGCTCGAACCGCCCGCCGAGCCCGTCTATCGCGCCGCGAGCGCCGATCCGCTCTACGGCAAGGAACTGACGCGGCTCGACCTGCCGTCGAAGGTCGACGGGTCGGCCAATTATGCCGGCGACATCCGCCTGCCCGACATGGTCTTCGCCGCAATCCGGCAGGGGCCGCTCGGCGCCACGCGGCTGAAGAGCATCGACCGCAAGGCGGGGATGAAATCGCCCGGCCTGCTCCACATCGTCGAGCACGACCGCTGGTTCGCGGCGGTGGCGCGCAACTGGTGGGCGGCAAACCGCGCGCTCGACCATTTCGCGCCGGTGTTCGAGACCGCCGGAACCCCCATTTCTTCGGACCGCATCGACAAGGTACTGGCGGCCGCGCTCAAGGCCGACGGCTATCGCATCGCAAAGACCGGCGACGTCGCCGAGGCGATGGAAGGGCGGACGAAGGTCTCGGCGCATTATGCCGTCGCCCCCGCGCTCCACGCCCCGATCGAGACGCGCACCGCGACCGCCGCCCCCGATCGCGGGCGGCTGCGCGTCTGGGTCGCGACGCAGGCACCCGCCCAGTGCCGCGACGCGATCGCAGCGGCGACCGGCCTGTCTCCGTCCGACGTCACTCTCTTTCCGATGATGGCGGGGGGATCATTCGACGCCTGCCTCGATCACAGTGTGGCGGTGCAGGCGGCGATCATCGCATTGCAGGTCAAACGCCCGGTCCAGCTCGCCTGGTCGCGCGCCGAAGAGATCATGCGCGACATCCCGCGCGCGCCGGCGCGCGCCAAGATGATCGCGACGCTCAACGCCGCAGGCGGCATCGACGCGCTGGTCGCGCGCATCGCGGTGCCGCCGACCAATCACGAGGTCCGCGCCCGTCTGTTCGACAACACCCCCGCCGACGTCGCGCAGCGCGATGCCGCGGGCGTACCCGACGCCGTCGCGGTCGAGGGGCTGGCGAACGCCTATGACATCCGGCATTTCGCGGTCGATCATTGCCCGGCCGACATCGGCCTGCCGACCGCGCGCTGGCGCGGCAATGCCGACAGCTACACCGCCTTCTTCACCGAATGTTTCATCGACGAGATGGCGGCGCGCGCGGGGTCGGACGCGCTCTCCTACCGCATGGCGATGCTTGGCAAATCGCCTTTGCTCGCGCGCTGCCTGCTCACCGCGACCAGCCTCGCCGGGTGGGAGGGCGGCCTGTCGGGCACGGCGCAGGGCCTCGCCTGCCATGCGATGCGCGGCAGCCATATTGCGCTGGTTGCGACCGCGCGGCCGAGCGAGCGCGGGCTGCAGGTCGAACAGCTCGTCGCGGTCGTCGACGCCGGGCGGCTGGTGAACCCCGCGATCGCGCGCCAACAGATCGAAGGCGGGCTGATCTTCGGCCTCGCTGCGGCGGTCGGTGCGACGACCGATTATGAAAGCGGCCTCGCGACCGCGCGCAAATTCGGCCAGCTCGGCCTGCCCCGCCTCGCGCAGATTCCCGAGATATTGATCGAATTCGTCGACAGCGACCGCGATCCCGGCGGGCTCGGCGAAATCGGCGTTCCCGCCGTCGCGCCCGCGATCGCCAATGCGATGTTCGCCGCGACCGGGCACCGCATCCGCCGCCTGCCGCTGTCCGCGCAGCCGCTCTGATGTCCGCCATCGGCGTCCTGCTCGTCAATCTCGGCACCCCCGACGCGCCGACCCCCGCGTCGGTGCGCCGCTATCTCGCCGAATTCCTGTCCGACCCGCGCGTCGTCGAGATTCCGGCGCTGCTGTGGCAGCCGATCCTGCGCGGCGCCATCCTGCCGACGCGGCCGCGCAAATCGGCCGAGGCCTATGCGCAGGTCTGGACCGACGAAGGCTCGCCGCTCGCCGCGATCACCCGCCGCCAGACGGCAGCCCTGCAAGCGGCGCTCGGCGAGCATGTCCAGGTCGCTTATGCGATGCGCTATGGCGAACCCGCGATCGGCGCCGCGATCGACGCGCTGATGGCTTCGGGATGCCGCCGCATCCTGATCGCGCCGCTCTATCCCCAATATTGTGCCGCGACGACCGCCACCGCCGTCGATGCGGTCGCCGCGCATCTCGCGGCGCTCCGCGAACAGCCCGCGCTGCGCTTCCTACCGTCCTATCCCGCCGATCCCGCCTATATCGAAGCACTCGCGGCGTCGGTCGAGGCAGGGCTCGCCGCGCTCGATTTCACTCCCGACACGCTGGTCGCGAGCTTTCACGGCATGCCCGAGCGGACGCGCGCGCTCGGCGACCCCTATTATAACCAGTGTCTCGCGACCGCGCGCCTGCTCGCCGAAGCACTGGGCCGCCCGGTCGAGGTCGCGTTCCAGTCGCGCTTCGGCCGCGCCAAATGGCTGGAACCCGCGACCGACGCGACGCTCGCGCGGCTCGGCCGCGAAGGCCGCAGCGTCGCCATCCTCGCCCCCGGCTTCGCCGCCGACTGCCTCGAAACGCTCGAGGAACTGGCGATTCGCGGCAAGACGGGGTTTGAGGCGGCGGGAGGGCGGCATTTCGCCTATATCCCCTGCCTGAACGACAGCGCGGCGGGGATGGCGATGCTCGAAACGCTCGTCCGCCACGAACTCGCTGGATGGTGCTAGACCAGAACCCTAAGGGTTCGCGCTTACCTCCTTTTTAACTCCTTGCATTAGACTTGCCGTCTGGCGGTGCCGGGTCTGGCCGGTGCTGCGCTTTGCAAAGGGTGGATCATGAGCGATCTCGATCGGGCGGCATTGATATTGGCCGGCTTAACGGCGGCCTTCCTGATCCTCCTGTTCGCGGTTTGGCGCGCGCGCCGCCCGCGTCCGGCGCCCGCTGCGCCAAAGATGCTGAAGATGCCGAAGATCGCGCGCGAACCCGGCGAAAGCCGCTTTTCAGGCTTGGCGCGGAAGAAGGAACCCGCGGTCGAGCCCGTTGAAATCGCGCCGGCGCGCCTCGCGCGGATCAGCCGCGCTGCGGTCGAACGGCCGATCGAGCCGATGGCGTTCGACGACCCCGATCCGGTCGCCGAAGCGCCCGCCGAGGCTGAAGCGGCATCGGCAGAGCCGACTTGGGTGCATGAAACAGTCGATCTGCACGAAGCACCCGATCCTGCACCATCCTTGCCGGCCGACGACCGACCTTCCGAAATGCCCCCGATCGACGAAGCGGCGCTCGACGCGCTTGCGGCCGAGGTCGAGCGGCAGGCGCATGGCGTCGATCCGGCCCCGACCGCAACGACCGGCGTCCGGCTGATGCCACAGATTCCGCCGCGCGATGCGATCCTGCGCAAAAGCTGGGTCGGCGGCCGCCCGCGCCTTCCCGCCATGACACCCTGGCCGGTGATCGACGGCCGCGAGGGCGATTTCATCGCGCAGATCGCCTGCGCCGACCTGCCGCCGATGCTGTGGGACGGGCTCGGCCCGCGCAGCGGCTGGCTCGCCTTCTTCACTCATCCCGACAGCGGCGCGGCGACCGCGCTGCATCTGACCGAAGACGGCGCGCCGCGCGATCCGCCCCGCACCGTGGGCCCCGCCTATTTCCATGCCTTTGGAATGGAGGACGCCGACATGGCCGCGCTGGTCGTTCGGGCCTTGCCCGAATGGCCGGTCGACATGACCACCGAAGCCGCCGACGCGCGCGATGCCGATGCGACGGCGCTGCTCGCGGCGGATTACGATATCGCCGACCCCGCCTTTCACCCGTTCGACTGGCCCTCGATGCTCGCGATGGCCGCGATGCTCGAAAGCCGCATCCTCGCGCTGCCTACCGACGGCGTGCCGCCCGCGGACGCCAACGACGAACTGGCGCAGGCGATCGAGGACGCCGCCGAGGCCAATCGCGACGCCGCCGAGCGCACCGCCGAGATCGTCGCGATCATCCGCGAAAGCGCCGCCGCCGACGCCGGCTTTCTGCCCAGCGATGCGACCGCGGTAATGGCGGCGCTCCACGCCATCCGCTGGACGCAGGTCTCGGCGCATCCCGACCCCGAAAGCGGTGAGGATGCCGTCGAAACGCTCACCCTGCCGCTGACGCGTCGCCGCCCCGACGGCGACCTGTGGGTCGACGCCTATCGCGCGCTGCTGTTCGATCAGGCCCGGCACGCCTATTGCGCGAATCCCGACCGGCTCTCCGCCCCGACGCGCGGTTTTTTCGAGCCTTTGTGGCAGGCGATGGCGGCGAACGGAATCGGCATGATGGCCGACCGCCCGTCACGCCCCGTCGCGGGCTTCGACGAAGAGCGCGATACCGTGCTGCTCGAACTGTCGCCGACCGGCATGCTCGGCCTCACGCACCCCAACGGCGCCTCGCCGGTCTTCACGATCCGCAAGGCCGATCTGGCCGTGGGCGATTTTTCGCGGATGCGGGTTCTGGGAAAGGATTAGCATCCATGCTCCCTTGACGTTCCGGTCAACTTGCGGGGCGCGAATCCGCGTCTTAAGCAAGGAGCAGGATCGCTTTTGGGAGAGCATCGAACATGGCACGAATCGCAGTCGTCACGGGTGGCAGTCGCGGGATCGGCGAGGCGATCAGCCTCGCGCTGAAGGAGGCCGGCGTCACCGTCGTCGCCAACTATGCCGGCAATGACGAAAAAGCGCGCGCCTTCACCGAACGCACCGGCATCGCGGCGCGCAAATGGGACGTCGGCGACCATCAGGCGTGCATCGACAATTGCGCGGCGATCGCGGCCGAATTCGGCCCCATCGATATCGTCGTCAACAACGCCGGCATCACCCGCGACGGCACCCTCGCGCGGATGAGCTACGACGACTGGCACGATGTCATGCGCGTCAACCTCGGCGGCTGTTTCAACATGGCGAAGGCGACCTTTGGCGGCATGGTCGAGCGCGGCTGGGGCCGCATCGTCAACATCGGCTCGATCAACGGCCAGGCGGGGCAGTACGGCCAGGTCAATTACGCCGCCGCCAAATCGGGTATCCACGGTTTCACCAAAGCGCTCGCGCAGGAAGGCGCCAAGAAAGGCGTGACGGTCAACGCGATCGCGCCGGGCTATATCGACACCGACATGGTCGCCGCAGTGCCCGCGCCGGTGCTCGAAAAGATCGTCGCGAAGATTCCGGTCGGGCGGCTGGGCCAGGCCGAGGAAATCGCGCGTGGCGTGGCATTCCTGTGCAGCGAAAATGCGGGTTTCGTCACCGGATCGACGATGAGCATCAACGGCGGGCAGCATATGTATTGACGGCGGCAGGCGCGTAACGAAAGCGTTCGCAAAGCGAACGATAAGTCGGAGCATGATCGTCTTCGATTGAAACCCGTGTTCCCCCGCGAAGGCGGGGGTCCATCTCCGGCCGGTGCAAGATGGAACCGGCAGGAGATGGGTCCCCGCCTTCGCGGGGACGCAGTTGTTTTACGCAAGGTCGATCGCACCCAAGGCGCAGCGTCTGTTCGACAGCCTCTCGACTTGGCGCGGTGCGAACGGCAGATAAGGGGGATGGATGGCCCTGCCCCTCTCCACCCGCCCGTCAAACGTTCGGTCACCATCGCCGGTCATCCGACCTCGATCAGCCTCGAACCGATGTTCTGGGCCGCGCTCGAAGACGAAGCCCGGCGGCGGGGCTTGCCGGTCAACGCCCTTGTCGCGCGGATCGACGTCGAGCGGATGGACGCCGACGAGCCGCCGAACCTGACCTCGGCGATCCGGCAATGGTTATGGCGAGAACGCGGGGTGCGGGAATGAACCCCGCTGCGGACGACACGGGCTTCGATCCCGCCACTTTGGCCTTTTATACGAAAGAGGCGCCCGACTATGTCGCGAGCGGCCCCGGCGGCGTCAGCCGATGGCTCGCCGCCTTCCTCCACCGGTTGCCGAAGGGTTCACGCATTCTCGAACTGGGATGCGGCAGCGGCCGCGACGCCGAAGCGATGATCGCGGCGGGGCATGATGTCGATGCGACCGACGGCACACCCGCGATGGCCGCGCTCGCCGGCGCGCGCCTCGGCTGCCCCGTGCGCGTGATGCGTTTCGACGAACTCGACGTGCGCGACGCTTATGATGCCGTCTGGGCGCATGCCAGCCTGCTACACGTTCCCCGCCTCGCGCTGCCCGGCATATTGAGGCGCGTCTTCGATGCCCTCAAACCGGGCGGCCTCCATTTCGCGACTTACAAGGGCGGCGGGACCGCCGGGCGCGATGCGGCGGGGCGCTATTTCAATTATCCCGACGCCGAAGCTCTCCGCGCGGCCTATGCCGCGGCGGCACCGTGGCAGATCGACGCGATCGAGGACTATATCGGTGGTGGCTATGATGGCCGGCAGGGGCCTTGGCTGGCGATCAGCGCGCGGCGGCCAGACCAGTGACCGCCCCCGCGACCGCCCGCCCGAACGCGGCGCCCTTGTCGGGGGCATGGTGCAGAAACAGCGACGGTTCGATCAGTTCGAGTTCGATGATGTGGAGCGCGCCCGCGTCATCGCCGACCATGTCGACGCGCGCATAGACCGGAGCGGCGGGCGCCGCGGCGAGCGCGGCAGCGGCAAGATCGTGGGCGACGGGGGTGGCGTGCCAGTCACCTTCGCGGCCGCCGAACTGTTCCTGAACGCGAAAGTCGCCCGAAGCGGGACGCTTCACGATCGCATGGCTGAAGCGGCCGTCGAAGAAGAAGAGCGACATCTCGCCCTCGACCAATATTCCCTGCATCAGCGGTTGAACAAGACGGCGCTGACCGCGTGCCTCCTCCGGAATTGGCGTGCCGGGCGCAAGACGGTGGGTGCCATCGGCGCCGCCCGAGATGGCGGGCTTGATCACCACCTCTTCGGCGCCGAGCGCGGCGCGCGCTTCGGCGAGGCCCGCATCGTCCAGCGCCGCGACCTCGACCGTCGGCACCACCGCCACGCCCTTTGCACCGAGTTCGGCGAGATAGGCCTTGTCGCTGTTCCAGCGCAGCACCGGCACCGGGTTCGCGACCGGGAGTCCTTCGGCCTCCAGCCGGTCGAGCAGGCCGTACCAGGCGGCGACGTCGCGCTGATAGCCCCAGGCGAAGAGCGGCAGGATCAGGTCGAAACCCGCAAGCTCGCCGGGATCGGTCCACGGGCGCTGCTCGACGGCCAGCCCGGCGGCGGTCAGCGCCGCCGCCTTGCGCGCGAAGGCGGGCTGCCATTTCTCATAATAGCCCGGCGCAGGGACGAGGATCGCGACGCGCGGCTGGTAGGGCATGGCAGAGCTTTCCTGGATCGTGATCGGATTAGACTGAAACAGCTTCTTACTTATCTCGTCATCCCGGCGAAGGCCGGGATCTCATCGTATCGACCTGACGCACCGGTGAGATCCCGGCCTTCGCCGGGATGACGGTTCGGCCTAAAATGATCATGCTCCAGGCAGCAGACCGCCAAGTCTGCTGCCCTCCCCTGTTGAAAGGGAGGGCGTGTTCAGATCACCGCCCCAGCAAGCCGCGCGCCTGCCCCGCGATATGCGAGAGCATCGCGCCGTTCGGGTTGGGGATCGTCCGCGCGCGGTCGACCGTGGCGCGGAATTGCGCGACGCGCGGCGCATTGTCCGCGAGCCATTTGGTCACCGCCTTGTCGAGATCGCCCTTCGGCAGCCCGGCGAGGAAGCCGAGGCGCATCTGCTGGAAGTCGCGCGCGAGGCTGTTGACGAGCAGGCGTTCCCACGGGTCGGCGGGGCTCATGTGCGCCGCCAGCGTCTGCGCCCAGTCGAGCCCGAGCGCTTCGCCCAGATGGGTGAAGGCGCTGGTCACCGCGACCTCGTCGTCGCCGCGCCGCGCGGCGAGATCGACGATGCCGATCGCGCCGTCGGTCTTGAACAGGCGCACCACCGCCGCGGTCAGCGGCTCGGGTGCGCCCGCGTCGAGCAGTTGCTGCGCGAGCATGTCCCACTGGCCGCGAACCGACGCGCTGAGCAGCGTATCGACGGTCGCGGTCAGGCGATCGACGCCGGGTTCGAGACGCGCGACGATCGGCCCCGGCTGCGCCAGCGCCGGGCTGACGCGGAGCAGGTCGGCCATTTGCGAGGTCATCGCCGACGCCGCCTGGCTGAACAGCGACAGACGAATGCTCTCGTCGATCTTCGCACCGTCGAGCTTGCTCCACAGATCTTTCATGTCGAGCAATCGTTCGACCGCGACGAAGGCCGCCGCGACCTCGCCGAGCGAACAGCCTTCCTCCTCGACCAGTTCGAAGGGATGGACGACGCCCATGCGGTTGATCATTCGGTTCGCGAGCTTGGTCGCGATGATCTCGCGCCGCAATTGATGCTCGGCGATCGCGGCTCCGAAATCGCGCTGCATCTCCGCCGGGAAAGCCGCAGCGAGGTCACCGGCGAGCGCCGGATCGTTCGGCAGCTCGCTGTCCTCGATCGCGTCCTGCAGCGCGAGCTTCGCGGTCGACAGCAGCACCGCGAGCTCGGGCCGCGTCAGCCCGCGCCCTTCCTGCGCACGGCGCAGCAGTTCGTCGTTCGCCGCCAGCCCCTCGACCTTGCGGTCGAGCCGGCCCGATGCCTCGAACGTTTCCATGATCCGCACCAGCGACGGCACCGCCGCCGACCCGCCCTTTTCGGCGATCGACAGCGCAAGCGCCTGCAGGCGGTTGTCCTCGAGCACCAGCGCCGCGACATCGTCGGTCATGCGGACGAGCAGCGCGTCGCGATCGTCCTGCACCAGGCGACCCTCGGCCATCTCGCGGTTCAGGGCGATCTTGATATTGACCTCATTGTCCGAGCAGTCGACGCCCGCGCTGTTGTCGACGAAGTCGGCGTTGATCCGCCCGCCCTTCGCCGCAAAGGCGATACGCGCGGCCTGCGTCACGCCAAGGTTCGCGCCTTCGCCGATGACGCGGACGCGCAGATCCTCGGCATCGACGCGCAGCGCGTCGTTGGCGGGGTCGCCGACCTCGGCATTATTCTGGCTCGCCGCCTTCAGATAGGTGCCGATACCGCCGAACCACAGCAGGTCGACTGGCGCCTTGAGGATCGCCGAGATCAGCGCGGTCGGCTCGATCTCCGCCTGCGACAGGCCGAGCACCGCCTGCACTTCGGGGCTGAGCGGGATGCTCTTCTGACTGCGCGCGAAAACGCCGCCGCCCTTCGAGATCAGCTTCTTGTCATAATCGTCCCAGCTCGACCGCGGCAGCTTGAACAGCCGGTCGCGTTCCTTCCAGCTCTTTGCCGCGTCGGGATCGGGATCGAGGAAGATGTGGCGGTGGTCGAACGCCGCGACGAGCTGGATCGACTTCGACAGCAGCATGCCGTTGCCGAACACGTCGCCCGACATGTCGCCGCAGCCGACGACCTGCACCGGGTCGGTCTGCACATCGACACCCATTTCGGCGAAATGCCGCTGCACCGATATCCACGCCCCCTTGGCGGTGATGCCCATCGCCTTATGGTCATAGCCGTGCGAGCCGCCGCTCGCGAACGCGTCGCCGAGCCAGAAATCGCGCTCCATCGCCAGCGCATTGGCAACGTCGGAGAAGGTCGCGGTGCCCTTGTCGGCAGCGACGACGAAATAGGGATCGTCACCGTCGCGGATCACGACATTCTTCGGATGCACGACCTTGCCGCCGACCAGATTGTCGGTGACCGACAAGAGCGAGCGGATGAAGATGCGATAGCATTCGGTGCCCTCGGCGAACCAGGCATCGCGGTCCTCGGCGGGGCTGGGCAGCGCCTTGGGATAGAAGCCGCCCTTCGCGCCGGTCGGCACGATGACGGCGTTCTTGACGCGCTGCGCCTTCATCAGCCCGAGGATTTCGGTGCGGAAGTCGTCACGGCGGTCGGACCAGCGGAGCCCGCCGCGCGCGACCGGGCCGGCGCGCAGGTGCACGCCCTCCACGCGCGGGCTGTAGACCCAGATCTCGCGCCACGGCAGCGGCTTCGGCAGGCCGGGAACCTGGCTCGAATCGATCTTGAACGCCAGCGCTTCGGCGGCGGCGGGTGCGAAAGCGTTGGTGCGCAGCGTCGCGCCGATCACCGCGTGGAACAGCCGCAGAATGCGATCGTCGTCGATCGACGCGATATCGGCGAAATCGGCGAGGATTTCGGCACCCAACGCCTCGGCGCGCGCGGCATCCTTCGCCTTGGGATCGTGCAGCGCGCGGAAGCGCTCGACGAGCGCCGCGGTCAGCTTCGGCGCGTGGCGCAGCGCCGCGACCACCGTGTCGAGGCCATAGGACGAGCCGCCCTGGCGCAGATAGCGGAACCAGGCGCGCAGCCAGACGATCGCCTGCGGATCGGTCTGCGTCACGAGCACGAGCTGGTTGAACGCGTCATTCTCGGCCTGGCCGTCGAGCACCGCGGCGATCGCCTTTTCGATCGTCTCGACATGCGGCAGCAGCGCGGTCTCGTCGACCGACGCGGGCAGGCGCAGCGAGAAATCGTGGATGAAGGTCGGCTGCTCGCCCGCCTCGTCGTCGGCAGTGCGGACATGGAGTTCGGTCGGGATTTCCTCGAGCACCTCGAAACCGAAATGTTCGAGCGCCGGAACGACGTCGGACAGCGCGAGCGGACCCGCGGCGCTGTAGACCTTGAGCCGCAGGCGATCGTCGCCGTCGAGACTCTTCTTCGCGAGCCGGACGCTGCGCGGATGCTCGGCGTCGAGGTCGCGCAGTCGCAGGATGTCGCGCGCCGCTTCCTCGGGATTGTAGAGGTTACGGTAATTGGCGGGGAAGAGCGGGGCGAAGCGCGCGGCGAGCGCCGCGGCACGGCCCGCGTCGCCGCGACGGGCGAGCGCCGCCTCGACCTCGGGCTGCCAGCCGCGCACCATCTGTTCGAGCTGGGTGCCGAGCGCGTCGGCGTCGGGCACCACCCCGTCGCCGCGCAGGTCGAGCGTGAAGCGGAGCAGCGCAGCGCCGCCATCCTCGAGCACCATCGTCCAGCCGATCACCCCGGCTTTCGCCTCGCGCACCAACAGCGATTCGACCGCGAGACGGCGGCCCGTCGACACTTCATCGCGCGGCAGCCACACGAAAGCGAAGAGGTGGCGACCGAGCGCGCTCCGCACCATCACGATCTTCGGCCGCGGGCGGTCGGTGATCGACATCGAGGTCAGCACCAGTTCCTCGAGCGAGGCGCTGTCGAACGCGATGAGCAGGTCGTGCGGCAGCGCGGTGAGCGCATGCGCGAGCGCCTTGCCCGCATGGCCCGTCGGATCGAACCCGAACTTCGTCATCAGCGCCTGAAGCTGCGCGCGCAGCACCGGCACCTTCGCGGGCGGAGTCGACAGCGCGGCGCTGGTCCACAGCCCCGCATGGATCGACAGCCGATCGGCCTTCTTGCCCTGATATTCGGGAACGACGACCAGATCGAGCAGCACGCGGCGGTGGACCGCCGACAAGCGGTTCGACTTGAGGAGGAGCGGCGAGGCGCCGCCCCGGTCGAAATAGTCGAAGGCAGCCTTCAGCGCGTTCGGCGAAAGAAGCTGGCCCGGGCTGCTCGTCGAAATGCCGAGCGCGTCGTGGACCGCGCCGTCGCGGGTGCGCCATTCGTGGCCGAGCTGCGTCATCGCTCCGCCCTCGAACCAGCGCAGCAGTTCGGCGGCCTCGCCGTCGGCGCGCATCGCGGCATCGGCGAGCATCGCGGCGCGCATCGCCTTCCAGTCGGCGACCGCGGCGCGCACATCGGCGAGCGAGGCTTCGAGCGCGTCGAGCAGGCGCCTGCGCGCGCGCGCATCGCCGCGCTCGATCTCCATATAGATGACCGATTCGCGGCGACTGCCGGCCTTGCCCGCGTCGGCGCCCGTCAGCCGGCCCTTCGCGTCGCGCTCGACCGAGACGACGGGGTGGAGGATACGGTGGATCGCCAGCCCCTGCGAGCTCACGATCTGCGAGGTCGAGTCGACAAGGAACGGCATGTCGTCGTTGACGACCACCAGCCGCATGCGGCGGTCGGGACCATCGCCCGCCATCGGTTCGAGAAGCAGCGACGGCTTGCCCTCGCCGCGCTCGAGCGACGCGCGCGCGGCGAAATCGCCCGCGGTCGCGAGCATCTTCGCATCGAGGTCGTCGCCCTCGCCCGGCAGCGCGCTGCCCGCAAGCGCGGCCTGATAAGCCTTGGAGATTTGGGGGGCGATCTTAACAGCGGCGGGCGCCGCCGAAGAGGATTCGGCGTCGACGGATTCGGTCAATTTGGAAGACATAGGGTTGCAGCATCCCGAACGAAAAGAGGCGGGTCATCGCCCGGGGGATGGCAATGAACCCTTTCGCTCCGCCCCTATGCGCCCGCGGCGCGCGCGGCTCAACCCCTGCGCGGGGTTCACGCAAAATAATTTCAACTTTCGGATTTCCTGTTGCGCAGCAGCAAATTGGCTCCGGCTTCGTTCCGTTTCTTCAAGTTTCTTTGAGAAACGATGCCGACCGAATGGCGGCTTACGGAAATATTTGGCGCAAAGACCCGAAGATGTCGCGCCGGCCGCGATGCAGCTTTTGCCTGCCGCGACCGTTTCCGAACGCCGCGACGATCCTCGAGCATGGTCATTTTTGACGGAATCGTCGTCCCGGCGAAGGCCGGGATCCCGCCGGTGCGTCAGGTCGAGATGGTGAGATCCCGGCCTTCGCCGGGATGACGAGATAAGGAAGGCGATGTTTCAGCCTAACCCGATCACGACTTAAACGCCGCTGATCGGGACCGCCTTCTTCGCGAGCCGCGCGACCAGCGCCGCATCGTCCGCCGCCTTGGCGACGATTCCGATGTGGCCGCCCGGCATCGCGCGCGCGATCAGCACGACGAATTCGGCCTCGCCTGCGTCATGTTCGAGGATCAGCGCCGGATGGGCGCCGCGCAGCGCCTCCAGCTTCGTATCCGCGTCGGCCCGGTCCGGCGCATCCGTCTTGCGGCGCGCGCGCGCATCCTTGACGAGCCCCTTGAGGCCGCCGGGATAGCGGTCGAGATAGGCCGCCAGCGCCCCCGCGCCGACCCCTTCTTCCTTCGCGTGGCCGAGCACACAGGCATATTCGGCCAGCCGCGTCTTGTCGTAACCCGCGCCGAAGACCAGCTTGACGAGCGGGGTCAACGGCGCCCGCGCCTGCGCCGCGATCCCGGCATCGGCGAGCAGTTCGGCGAAAGCGTCGGGCTGTGCCTCGGCCGCGAGCGCGAAATCCCACGCCTTGCCGACCGCCTGATAGAGGGCGGAGCGGCTGCGGCTGTCGGCAGCAAGCGCGCGCTCGGCGGTTTCCCGCGCCAGCGCCAGCCAATCGGCGAGCGCGGCGTCGGCGCCCGGAAGCGCGTCTGCGGCGGCGTGCTCGTCCGGGGCCCCGGCCTCCGGCATCGCTCCTTCGTCGGCGAACGCGGCAAAGCCCGGCGCGGCGTCGGCTTCGTCCTCGATATGCCCGGAATCGGGTCCGTCGGCCCATACCGGCACCGGCGCGGTGAGCGGCGCGGCGCTGCGCAGCGCCTGCTCGACCGAAAGCTGCAGTTCCTCGGCCTGGTCGGCGGGCGCGACCTCTTTCCAGTTGATCACGCCCATGATGAAATCGATCGTGTCGTCGTCGGACGAAAAGGGCAGCAGGATGCCGCGATACATGATCGTCACGCCGCGATCGCTCACGAACTCGGCCTCGAAGCCGATCGGCGCGCGGTTGGCGATGATCTGGAGATAATGGTCGGTCAGCCGCGACAGCAGCGAGCGGCCCGGGATCTGGTTGATGTAATGAACCTCGTCGTCGATCCCCGATTCGGCGCGCAGCCGCTCGCCGATATAGGAAAGGCCCGGATTCTCCATCCCCGCGGTGAAATCGAGCAGCACCGAATAGGGGCCGAAATCGGCGCCGTCGAGGTCGAGGTCCTCGACCGCGGGATAGGCGCGATCGGCCAGCAGCGACGCCCAATAATTATAGGCCCTGACCTGCATCCGCCGTTCGTCGACCCCGACCATGGGCGGCGCATCAATCGCGCTCTCGTCCTGGTCGTGGCTGCCCGAAAGCAGTCCGCGCAAGCTGTCCATCACATGTCCCCAGTCGCAAACATCACCCACGGTCATGCACCGGGAGTGGTAAAGGCGGCGTAAACGATGGCTGGAGGGGGGCTGCGGCGCTCTGCGCGATCGAACATGAAGCAGGTGCAGGATGATGGTCATTTGCCAAAATGCAAAGTCCCCCTCCACGGGAAGATGCCTGCGGCTCAAGTAATAATCATCCCAAAACCGTCATATTCTGTTTACCAAAAACGCATCGTTCATCTTAATCACTTTCTGCGATTGCCGCAGGGAAGGAGACTTCCCATGCGCCTTTCTTCGTCGTTCGCCCTATTGTCTTGCCTTGCCTGTGCCGCCCTTCCCACTGCCGCACACGCCAGCAGCGATGCTTCGACGAACTTCCGGATTTCGGCCACCGTGCCGGAGGCCTGCGAGATCGTCGTCCCCGACCTGACGGTCGATACGGGGTCGGGCCTTGCTGCCGGTACGGTACTCGAAAGCTGCAATACGCAGCGCGGCTTTCAGGTCGTAGCTTCCTATCGGCCGCTCGACCCTGAAGAGAAAATCACGCTGACCTATGCCGGCCAGTCGAACTCACTCCATGCCGACGGCTGGCAGGTGATCGCCAATCGCGCAGGCGCGCAATATGGTGCGAGGCCGGTTAGCATTTGGCACGACAATCTCGCCCAGCCCCTCACGATCAACCTGACCATCACCTATTTCTGATCCCCCTGCGCCCACGCCAGACGGCCGGCGGCGATCAGATGGGGGTTACGGTGATCGTCACGCGGTCATTGTAGGTGCCCGCGTGGCGGGTCGGGTCGGGGTCGATCACGATCGACAGCGGATGAACACTTCCCGCCGGACCGGGATGGCTTGTGACATCGACGCCGTCACTGGCGGCATTCAGATTGAGCGGGCGGCCATCGACCGACAGGTGATAGGGAATCCGCTCGCTTCCTCCGACCCGCAGCAATGTGCCATTATTCTGCGACGAAAATTCCATGCGATAGACGGAGGTGCTGAACACCCGAATCGCAAAGGGTGGGGAAGATGTCGGTGCGACCGGCGATAAATCGCCCATTTCGATCTTTGCGGGCCCTTGAGCGCCGCTCGCTCCCGCAAAACGGATGCGCGCCATCGCCGGAATCTCAAGATCGAGGCGGGTGCGGTGACTGGCCAGTTCGGTGGGCGCATCCGGTTCAAAGAGCTGAAATATCAGATATTGCTCATAATTGCCGGCCTGCAGATCCCACCCGGCCCCAAAGCTGACTTCGTAGGGGATGCTGATCTTTGCGCCCCCCGCTATGGTGATCTGAGTGGAGGCATTGGGGTTGGACATCGCCCCCGCACTATCACCCACCAGCACCACACCGCTGGGCCCGGTCAACGTAAAAGGCGGAAAGCGCGGATCCGATGTAGCCGTTTCCCGACCGACAGCCAGCCGCAGAACACAGGCATCGCTACCGTTGTTGCGGATATCCACATTGATACGCTCGGTCACTCGCTCGGCCTCAAACGACGGCGCCAGAACGATCGGCACGGAGGCCACTGTGTCAACAAGGCTGGGCTCGCATGCCGCATGTGCGGCCGCAGGCAATAAAAATGCCGCAATGCCGATTACCAGGCCAAATCTTGTCCGCATCATTTTTCGCCCTGCCTCTTGTCCTTTGCGGTCACTCCCGGCGCAATCGCAACATCGCCTAGTTGAAGCAGCGAGCCGGAATCCTTCGGCACGCTGATCCTATAGAACCCCGCCGAGTCGAACAATCGCGCCTCGTATGTCTTGCCGGGTCTGAGCCCGCTGATAACGAACCGCCCTGCCGAATTGGTGAAGAAGGGCTGAGTCCCGAACTCGTCATCGTCGGACGAAGTGACGGTGCCTGACACCAGGCCTGCCCGCTCAGCGCCCAGATTGAGAAAGCCGATGGCGGAGACCGTAGCGTCGGTACCGACGACTAGGCGATAGCCGCTGCGATAGAGCGGCTCGACCGTTTCGACGCCAGGGCCAATGTCATAGCCCTGCGCGCCCTTGGCGAGATCATAGAGGATGCTCTGCCGCGAATAGGATGTGAGACGCGGGCCCAACGCAGCACCCAGCGAGCCGCTGAGCGCATCGTAGCGGCGCGACTGGACCGACTGGCCGATCACAACCTGCTGGTCCTCCATGCCCTCGTGCGGGGACGCGATCACGAAACTGTCGTTGATCGGCCGTCCGATCGCCAACGCGCCTCCCGCATAGGCAATCGAGGTACCAATTTGCAGACGCGCAGTCTGGCGATCGTCGATCCGGTCGAGCCCCGACCCGGTCGATGTGATAGTGGCGCGACTGTAGAAACGGTTGCCGATATAAGCGCCGGACGCATCGAGCGATGCCGATCCCGGCGAGCGGCGCACCCCGACATTATAGCCCCAGGATCCGACTGTGTCGCTTTCGCTCCGCGACACGAAGGCACGCGTCTCATCCCGGCGGCTATTATAGCTGGCGTCGCCGCGAGTCGATCGGCCGAATGGCACGGAGATACCGATCCGAATGCCGAAGTTTCGCCGCTGCCCTCCCCCTTCGCCATATTCGATCCCGCCCACCAGCCGGTATGTTCGAGCGCGATAGGTGAGGTCGGCATAGGCGCTGCGGTTAACTCTGATCCCTTCGCGCTTGAACCAGTTGGCGCCAACGGTCAGGATAAGCCGCTCATTGAGGCTTTGCGCGTAATTGGCATTGATGCTCAGCGCCTCGCCTTGCACGAATCCTGTCTGGTCGATCAGGGTGGTGAAGCGAGCGTTGCGATAATCGGCCGCGATCGAAAATTGGCCGCCGCCCTGATCCCCTCCGATAGCCAGCGAATAATTGCCGCGCAGCGCATAACCGAAACCGTCGCCTCGGCTCACCGCGCCGGACAGATCGAAGCGTCCCGGGATCGCACGGGGCGCCGCCACGATCTCTGCGCCGAGCGTCTGGGTGCCACGCGAAAGCTGGAGCGCACCGCCCAACGAGAGCCGGTTGGAGATGCCGCGACGGTAATGACCCGAAAAGGCTGGGGCGCCATGATAGCTGGGGTTGAGATTGAAGGCGCGGGGCAAAAATCCGATCGCCGCGCTATATTCCTCCTCCCCCTGGGCCAAGTCGATCGTGCTGGCATAGGTATCGAAATCAGTAAGCTGACGGCGCCCGGTCACGTCGGTGATGAAAAGCTGGGCGTTCCGCCCACTATATTGCGCGCGCAGCGACGCCAGATCATAGGGACCAGCCGCCAGCTGCATGGTCTGAACCTGCTGTCCGTCGACAACCACGTCCACCGTTGCGTCGCGTTGCAGCAGAATCTGCTGGCCGCCGATCGAAGTCAGCGGATTGGCGCCTATGAAATTCTGCCGCCCCTTTTCGACGCCGACACCACCCAGAAAGGTACCACCGATCAGGCTCAGGCTGGGAATCTGGATATCGCCGGCGCTCCACCGCCGCTGATGGTCGGGTTCATCGCGGATCAGTCGCACCGCCCGACGATAGAAGCCGCTACCGGTCGCCAGGTGCTTGTCATAACCGCCATCGAATTCCAGCACCATGCCGCCGGTGCGGATGGCGCCGTTCAACAGGAAGGCGGGGCGGTCGAAATCGCGGAAATCCTCGACCAGAAAATCGCCGACGATGTTGAGATAGGCGCTGAACCGTTCGGGCTGCATCGTGATCGGCGGCTGGTTGGCGTTTGGCGCGCCCCCCAATTGCCGGACGGGCGCGATGTCCGGCGCGATCCGGTCGACATGGATTTCAAGCAGGCCGGGGTCGTAGCGCAAGGTCACCCCCGCCAGCGCCACCTGCTCGGAGGTCAGCGTATCGCCGCCGCCCAGCAAGCGCACGAAACTGGGTCGCGACTGGTCCGAGATCAGCGGCGCGAGTTGCTCGATCAGGCTTTTCCGATCATAGCGAATCTGGCCGTCGGGATAGAGATCGACGAAGACGTCGCCATGGACCCGATCATTACTGATAATGGGCAGCGTCATATGCGTTGCCGGACCCGCGGGAAGCGGCACCGGCTCGGGATTATCAGCCACCGCGGGCTGCTCACCCCGCGCGCCGTCCGCCGTTGAAGGAGCGTCGGCCATGGCTTTCGCCGCCGGGGATTCGGCGAGCAGCAGCAGCGCGACGCTGGTGAATATGGCTGAACCCAACGCTCCCCCTCCAACCGATCGCGTCGGTCAGTGTTCGAAACTAACGCTCAAGCTATTCATGACGGGTTTCCGCTCCATGGGGATAACGAAAGTCCGCGCCCGCCCCGGCGCGACGATTCCCATGCCGATCATTCCCGACATCGCCTGCACGTCGTAGTTTTGATCGATGACGGCGCCCGTTTCATCGACGCCCTTTACGGACCAGGGAGTCCGACCGGCCGCGAAATAGCGCGTTCCTCCATTGGTCACCCGCACCTCTAGGCCGCGCTCATGCGGAGGCGGAACATTCTTGTCGGCGTTGGCCTTGGCGGCATCGGGCGGCAGTTCTACCATGCGATCGACCCACTGCACCGATTCCAGCGCCGGCTTCGCAACCGTCCCATCGGGAACGACGTTGAGCAATATGTTGAAACGCATCAACATTTGAATGCGCGAGCCTGCCTCCTCCAGCTTCACGGGAAGCTGACTGATACTGGCGTAATAGATTTCCGATTGCGTCATCTCGCCCTGCGGGATGAACTGGACGCGGAATATCTGCCGCCCATTGGGCGGAATCACGACCTGGGGCGGATAGGCTGCGAAATGATCCTCCGCGGGTTCCAGTTCCAATTGCCCTGTTTCATCGATCTTTCCGCGATACATGCGGATTTCGACCGGCAGGTCGATCGCGTCGGTGTTCGTGACTTCGACCCGCGCCGTCGCACCGCGACCCGTCGGTGTCATTTCCACGATCATCGGGGTAACGCGCGCCGCCTCCGCCGATACCGCGCCCAGTCCCGATACAGCCGCCATCAGCGCCCACAGGAAAGGCCTGTACGACACGATATGTCCCCATTTTTTTGGCATGTCAGGATCACCCGAACGAACGAAGGGGGCACGCGCCCCCTTCACCGGCGCCGCCGCTAGTCCGGCGCTCATCTATGCGAGGAAGGAGCGAGCAGCCCTCACGGCCACCGCCCCTTCCAATCCATCACGCCGCGATTGCGACCGTGACCGTGACATTGTCCGTGTAGTCGCCCGCCAGCGGACGCGTATTCGCGGCCTGATCGGTCGTGCGAATGCGGACATACATTTCCACATTCCGGTGGATCGCACCACGCGAGGTGCCCTGATGGAACGTGGCGCCCGTCACCAGCGCCGGCTGAACCTGCCAGGTGCCGGTGTCGAGATAATTATAGGGGCTGACGCCATAGCCGATCTTGTCGGTAAAGCCCTCCGCTGCTTCCGCCGCAGTCGGCGCTGCGCCGTCACGTTTCAGGAAACCGTTGTTGTCCGACGACAGCGTCATCTTGTTGGTGTCATTGCAGCTGACCCAGAAATCCTGCCGCTTGTCGATGCTCGTATTGATGCTCAGCGTGCTCGCCTGCGCGGCGGTCAGGTTGATGCTCAGCGGACCCATTTCGAAAGTGCCCGGATCGCTGATCGTGCAGGTTGCCGGCACACTGGCATTGATGTCGAAATCTTCGGTGTCCGAATCAGCCGCAAAAGCCGGTGCAGCCGCAAAAACAGACGCCGCAGCAGCGGCGAGAAGAAGCTTTTTCATTGATATTCCCCCATCCGTAAAGGTCCGATCCCATCATGGGATTAAAGAGCCGCGGCTAACGCGGCGCTGACCGCAAAAGCTGCGGTTAGGAGGAACTTAACTTTTATTAAATCATTGTCGAGTCCGAATCGCGCGCACCTGTGGCTGGCGTCTCATTTCAGGGCATCGCCTGCATCAAATCCTACCGCAATGAACGAGCGCCCCAAGAGCGGCTTCAACCTGAAGCCGCTTTTTAATATTTATAATTGCATAATATAAAATGATTATTTTGATCTTCGCGAGCCACCGCCCCCAAGCGCCCCTTCTTTTGGCGCTACGGCCACGACCGAGGCCGCCCTAAATTATTTCGGCTTTTCCCAACCGGGCAGGCCCTTAAGATATTTAGAAAATAGTTAATTTACGTTCAAATCTCTGGAGACTCGGAAACCCGTCATCGCCCCGAGTACCGAAGGCGTTCGCCCATAGTCCGGCAGGGCCAATTTTTTCACGTCACCCCAGCCGCGTGTCGATCGGCAGGCCGTTCTTCAGCGTCAGCGTCACCGGGGTGCGTTCGGCGATGTCGGCGAGGCGGGCTTTCTGCTCGTCGTAGAGGCCGGCGATGGTCAGCGTCCGCGCGATGCGGCGTTCTTCCTGCCCATGGAGACGAAGGCCGACCTCGAGCGATTCGAGCGGCCAGCTCTTGCGGTCGGCATACATGCGCAGCGTGATCGCGGTGCAGGCGCCAAGGCTCGCGAGGAGCAGGTCATAAGGCGCGAAGCCCGCACCCTGCCCGCCGAGCGCCGGCGGTTCGTCGGCGACGAGCGGGCGGCCGCCGACCTCGATCTCGGTGCGATAGCGGTCCTTGCCGATACGTGCGATGCCTTGGGCCATGGCCTTGCTCCTGCCGTGCGCGCGGACGGTGCGCGCGCGTCAGCCATGCCCCGCCCGGGCAAGCGGCGCAAGCGGGGGGCCGCAGGATCGTCAGGCCGCCGCGCGGCGCGCCGCCCACAGCCCGAAACTCGCGATGATCGCGTAGCAGATCAACGGCACCACGAGCGCGAGCCGGATGTTGCCGCCGATATCCGCCACCGTCCCGAACAGATAGGGGACAATCGCGCCGCCGACGATCGCGGTACACATGATGCCCGATCCCTGCGGCGTCTGCTCGCCCAGCCCCTCGGTCCCCAGGCTGAAGATCGTCGGAAACATCAGCGAATTGCACAAACCGACGAGAATCAGCGCCCAGCCCGACACCGTGCCGGTCGTCACTGCCGACAGGATGATCAGCGAAATCGCCCCGGCGGCAAAGATTGTGAGCACGCGCCCGGGCTTCGCCAGCCGCAGGATGAAGCCGCCGAGCAGCCGTCCGACCAATGCTCCCAGCCAATAGATCGCGACCAGCTTGCCCGCGGCCTGAAGGTCCAGCCCCATGACGCTCGGTTCGCCGAGATAGGCGATCAGGTTCGAGCCGATCGCCACTTCGGCGCCGACATAGGTGAAGAGGCACAGCGCGCCGAACTGGACGCGGCGGTTGTGGGCGAGCAGGCCCCAGGTGCCCTCGAGCTTCACATCGTCGGCCTTGGCGCGATCGAGCGCCGAGCGAAACATCCAGAACAGCGCCGCAATCACCAGCATCAACAGGCCGAGCCACATATAGGCGGTGCCGATCGAAGCCCCCTCGGCGACGCGATACGCCTGGATCTGCGCTTCGCTCGCGGTCTCGGCGTCGAGCGGCTGCGAATCGCCGAGCAGGAAGGTGGCGCCGCCATAGACCATCAGGAACACCCCGATCGAATTGAACGCCTGCGCAAAGGTCAGGCGGCTGTGCGAGGTTTCGACCGGCCCCAGCGTCGTGATCACCGGATTCATCGCCACCTGCAGAACCGTGATCCCCGCGCCGATGCAGAAGAGCGCGGCGAGGAAGCCGGGGTAGGATGCCGCGGCCGACGCCGGAATGAACAGAAAGGCCGCCGCCGCGACGATCGCGAAGCCGAGCACGAAGGTGCGGATATAGCCGAGCTTCGACATGATGATGCCGGCGGGGATCGAAAAGGCGGCATAGGCGATGAAAAACGCCATCTGCACCAGATTCGCCTGCGCGTGCGTCAGGTGAAACATCGGCTTGAACTTGCCGACCAGCAGGTCGTTGATGTTCGTCACCCCGCCGAGCAGGAAGAACACCGCAAAGGCGAGGATCAGCACGACCCGCGTGCTGCCGCCGCTCTTGCCTGCCTCCGGGTTCGGATCGGTGCTCGTCGCGACATTCGGCGCCAATGCCATGGTCTTCTCCCCAGATTATCCCTCGGACCCGTAGCGCGGCCCCTTTTGACTTGGCTTACTTGCTTAGCCGTGCGCTGCGGGTGGACAAGCCAGATTTTCACCCACCGCCTCGACATTCGTATTCACCAGCGTCACCGCCAGCCCCTTGTCGCCCGTAATCGTCACCGGCGAATCGACATGCGCCAGATCGGCACCTGCGTCGGCGAAGCAGCGGAGCGGGATCTTGATCGTCGCTACCTTACCTGCGGGCGCCGCCGCGACGAGCGCAGTCAGGTCGAAGGCCTTGCCGCCGAACGCCAGCGTCGCCGGACCCGCCGCGTCGATCCGCCAGTCGATCCTGAGCGCGAAACTGTTGTTCAGTTGCCGCGTCATGTCGGCGGGCGGCCCCGCGAGCCGGAAGGAAGCCGGGCCCGTCCACACGAAGCTCTTGCCATCCTCCTGCGCCGCGACATCGACCGAGCGCGCGCTGAGCAGACCGTAGCTGCTGTCCACCGGCGCCGATTCGACCTGCCGCGAGCCGCCGCCGTCGGTGATCGAGAGCAGCCACGGCGCGCGGGCGCGGCCGCCCGAGAAGAAATTGGTGACATTGAGCATCGCCGCGATGTCGACCCCGAGTTTTTCGGAAAGGTGCGGCACGGTCTTCCGGTCGGCATAGGTCAGGCCATAGCCGACCGCGAACTGGGGCTTTTCGATCGGCGAGCGCGCGTCAGCGAGCCAGGCGAAGGGCAGCGTGCCGGTGAAGTCGCGCGCCGCCCTGCCGTCGCGCTGCGCGACCAGCACGTCGGCGACGCCGGCGCCCTGCGACCCCGGCAGCCACGCCGCGACGAAGGCATCGGCGGCGTTGATCTCGGGATTGGTGAACAGCGGCCGCCCCGACAGGAAGACCGCAACGACCGGAATCCCCGCCGCCTTCAGCGCCTTCAGGACGGCCAGGTCCTTCGCTTCGGCAGGCTGATAGTCGAGCGTCGGAACGTCGCCCTGAAACTCGGCATAGGGGCGCTCGCCGAAGACGACGACCGCCACGTCGGGCTTTTCCGTATAGGTGCCGCCCTCCGACAGCGTCGCGGTCCCGCCCGCGTCGCGCACCGCCTTGTCCAGCGCTTCCCAGATCGTCTGGCCGTTCGGGAAATCGGCGTGGGTGACGTCGGTGCCCTGCCAGCTGATCGTCCAGCCGCCGGCCTGCATCGCCATGTCGTCGGCACCGGGGCCGGTCACGAGCACGCGCGCACCGGGCCGGATCGGCAGCACGCCGCCATTGTTCTTGAGGAGAACAAGCGATTTCGCGACCGCCTCGCGCGCGATCGCCAGATGCTCGGGCGCGCCGACCGCCGCGACGTCGCCGCGGTCGACATGCTCGACGTCGAACAGGCCGAGCTTGTATTTCACGCGCAGGATGCGCCGCACCGCATCGTCGAGCCGCGCCGCGGTGATGCGCCCGTCCTTCGCCTCGGCAAGCGTCGAGGCATAGAGGCCCTTCCAGCTGTCGGGCGCCATGAGCATGTCGAGCCCCGCCATGATCGTTTGCGGGCAATCGGTGACGCTGCATCCCGCGACCTGGCCGTGGCCGTTCCAGTCGCCGACGACGAAGCCCTGAAAGCCCATGCGGCCCTTGAGCGCGTCGGTGAGCAGCCCCCTGTTGCCGTGGTTCTTGACCCCGTTCCAGCTCGAAAAGCTCGCCATCACGGTCAGCGCGCCGGCGTCGATCGCCGCGGGATAGCCCTGCGCGTGCTTCGCGATCAGCTCCTCCTCGCCGATCCGGGCGTCCCCCTGATCCTTGCCCTCGAACGTGCCACCGTCGGCGAGGAAATGCTTCGCGGTCGCGGCGACATGCGTGCCGTCGACCGAGCGTCCGGCGACGAGCGGTCCCTGCAGCCCGAGCACCATCGCCTTCGCATAATCGGCGACGAGTTTCGGGTCGGACGCATAGCCTTCGTAGCTGCGGCCCCAGCGCAGATCCTGCGGCACCGCGAGCGTCGGGGCGAAGGTCCATTCGATGCCGCTGCCCGCGATCTCGGCGGCGGTGACCTGCCCGATGCGCCGGATCAGCTCGGGATCGTGCGCGGCGCCGAGGCCGATATTATGCGGGAACAGCGTCGCGCCGGGGATATTGTTGTGGCCGTGGACAGCGTCGACGCCGAAGATGATCGGGATCGCGACGCCATTCGCCTGCGGCTGCAGCGACACGGCGCGGAATTCGCCGACCAGTTTCGCCCAATCCTCTGCGCTCGACCGCTCATTGCCATTGGGGCCGCTGTTGCCGCCCGCAAGGATCGAACCGAGCGGGTAGGTTTCGAGGTCTTTGGGGGTGATCGTGCTGATGTCGGCCTGGATGAGCTGGCCGACCTTCTGCTCGATCGTCATGCGCGCGATCAGCGCGTCGATCCGCGCTTCGGTCGCGGCATCGGTGATCGCGGCAGGGCTTTTCGCTTCCGGCCAGCGATCGGGATGGACCGTCGCCGAACCCGGCGCGGGGCTGTCCGCCATCGCCATGCCGGCGCTTCCCGCCAGCAGCAGCGCCGTCGCCAGAGCCATCGCCTTCCGCATCGTCTCTCCCATCCTCGACATTTGTGAACGTTATCAATTTTCCTCTCGCACAGCCCCTCCGCGAAATCAAGCATCCTGTTCGGCAACGGGAATCAGGCGGTGCGCGGTATCGTGGCGAGGAGCAGCACCGCCGCCGCCGCGAGCGCCGCGAGCAGCAGGAACAGCGCGTCGAAGCCGAAACCGGGGACGAGCGAGATGGTGAGCCACGGCATGATCAGCGAGGGGATGGTGTTGGTGAGGTTGAAGATGCCGAGGTCGCGCCCGCGATGGTCGGCGCGCGGCAGGACACGCAGCGTCTGTCCGCTATGGAGCGACAGAAAGGCGGTCGTCGCGATCCCGAAGATCAGATAGGCCGCCTTCGCCGACGTGGGATCGGCGGCGAGCGCCATGCCGATCAGCCCGGCGCAGGTCAGCACCGCGGCGGCGGCGAGCGGCACGAAGGGGCGGTTCCGGCGGTCGGCCCAGCGCCCGGCGAGCAGCGCGACCGGCACGGCGATGGTCAGCGCGAGGCTGAAGATTCGCGCCTTTTCATGGTCGCCCATCGTGGGGTCGATCGACCGGAACCAGAAATAGAGATAGGCGAAGAGCGCCGCCTCGGCGATCTGGACCAGCAGCCGCGCCAGCCACATGCGGACGGCCGGATGCGCAACGGGGCGCTCGGAACGGGGCTCGACCGCCATCAGCTCGGGAAAGGCGTGCGGGCGGCCGAAGAGCAGCGCGGGCAGGATCGCCGCTGCGACGAGCAGCGCGATCGCCGTCACGCGCTGCTCCATCGATACGAGCCCCGGCAGCGTGACGAGCGCACCCGACCAGGCGCTGAGCGCGGGCGAGAGCGCGAGGAGACCGCCGAGCAGTCCCTTCTGCGCGTCGGGAACGGCGTCGCCGGCCCAGGCCGACAGCGGCCCGAGGATCATGTTGAGCGCAAGTTGCCACGCGAGCAGCAAGGCGAGCAGAGTCGCTATATCATGCGCGTGCGGCACCGCGAGCAGCAGCGCGATGGTGAGGACCAGCCCCGCCAGCACCCACGGACGGCGGCTTTGCGTGCGATCGCTGAGCCAGCCGAAGAGCAGCCCGCCCGCGCTGGCCGCGAGCGCGCCGAAGAAGGTCAGATAGCCGAGCCAGCGCACATCGTCGGCGCCCGCGAGTTCCGCCATGCGCGCGGGAAGCAACAGGGTCAGAAAGGGCACATAGGCGATCGCGCCGCCCGCGGCCGCAAGCGCATAGAGCAGCAGGAAACGCACCGACTGGCGGCGCGGCGGCGCGTCGCCGTCGGCCAATGGGCCGTCAGCCAATGGGCGCCGCCGTCGATCCGCGCTCGATCAGGCTGCCGCTGACCACCGTCGGCGCGTCGGGCCGCTTCTCGCCGCGCTGCGCCGCGATGATCAGTTCGACCGCGCGCGCGACGGTCGCCGCCACCGGCTGGTCGACCGCGGTCAGCGGCGGCTGGGCGAAATGGACGATCGGCGTATTGTCGAAGCTGACCAGCGACAGGTCGCGCGGCACGTCGAGCCCGCGTTCGCGCGCGACCTCCAGCGTCGCGAGCGACATCTGGTCGTTGCTCGCGATGATCGCGCTCGGCGGTGCCGGACCCTCGAGCAGGCGCCGCGCCGCCGCCTCGCCCGAGGCATAGCTGAAATCGCCCTCGGCGAGCAGCCCCTCGACCGGCAGCCCCGCCGCCGCCATCTCCGCCTTCCAGCCGTCGATGCGCCAGTGGCTGAGGTCATATTCGACCGACCCCGAAATGAAACCGATGCGCCGGTGGCCGAGCCCGATCAGGTGCCGCGTCGCGCGGGCGGCCGATCCTTCGTCGTCCATCGTCAGCGCGATCCCCGCCTCGCCGCCGTGCGAGCCGATGCGCGCGAAAGGAATCTTCTGCGCATGGAGCAGGTTCACGATCAGTGGATTGTCCGAGTGCGGCGGGGTCAATATCACCCCGTCGGGCTGAAGCGCCGCGATCGTCGCGCGCAATTCGCGCTCGACATGGTCGTTGTGCGTATCGACCAGTTCGAAGATCATCCGATAGCCATATTCGGCGCATTTCAGCATCCCGCCGAACAGCATCTGGTCGACCCAGTCGGTGCCCTGCCGCGCCTTCCAGTCGGCGATCGTGCGCTCGCGGTCGTTGATCGCAAGGATCAGATAGGATCGCGACCCGCTCATCCGCTGCGCCGCAATCGACGGGACATAGCCCAATTTGTCGATCGACGCCTGCACGCGCTCCTTCATTTCGGGGCGCACGTTCGGTTCGTTGTTGATGACGCGGCTGACCGTCTGCAGCGACACCCCCGCATCGGCCGCCACATGCTTGATCGTCACCGATTGCCGCCGGCGCCCCATCAGTTCGTTCCGTTCCCCACCGCTTCAGTCCCGGCCCTGATAGGGCCGCGGCAGGCGCATGGCCAGATGACAAGGCGCGCGATTTCCATCTTTTTCACGCCGCTTGCGGCTCCCGCGCGCCGCAATAGCGCGCGACATAGGCGTGATGGTCGGGCAATGTCGCGGCGGTGCGCGCGGCGCTTTCGCGCAAGCCCGCCATGAAGCGGTCGAGCTCGTCCGGCGATAATTTCTCGGCGATCGGATGCCAGCTTTGCGGCTCGATCCCCTGCCCCATCATCACCTGCACCCAGCTATTCTCGCCGAACAATTCCTCATTCTTGCGGAACACCCGGCCGGTTTCGCGGAACAGCTCGATCTTCTGCTGCAGGCTGTCGGGGATCGGCATCGCCGCGACATGGCGCCAGAAGGGGCTGTCGCGGCGCTCGGTCGCCTTGTAGTGCAGGATCACGAAGTCGCGGATCTGCTCGATGTCGCGGCGCTGCTGCTCGTTGAACTCGATCGCGTCGCGCTCGCTCACCCGGCCGTTGGGCATCAGGCGGATGAAGCGCAGGATCGCGCGCTGGATCAGATGCACCGTCGTCGCCTCGAGCGGCTCGACGAAACCGCCCGCGAGCCCGACCGCGACGCAGTTGCGGACCCATTGCCGCCGCCGCACCCCGCCGCGGAACTTGATGTCGATCGGCTCGACCAGCGGCTCGCCGAGCGACGACAGCAGGCGGTCGAGCGCCGCGTCACGTGACAGGTAGCGGCTCGAATAGACGATCCCCGCGCCCATCCGGTGCTGGAGCGGGATGCGCCATTGCCAGCCGGCGTCGTGCGCGATCGCGCGCGTATAGGGCATCGGCGGCCCTTGATGCTTCGACTGGAGCGCGACCGCGCTGTCGTTGGGCAGCCAATGCCCCCAATCCTCGAACCCCGCGTGAAGCGCGCCGTCGATCAGCAGGCCGCGAAAGCCAGTGCAGTCGACGAACATGTCACCCTCGACACGCCGCTCGCCGTCGAGCAGCAGCGCGGCGATATTGCCGGTCTCGCCGTCGAGTTCGACCGACTGAATCTTGCCCTCGACGCGCTTCGCCCCGTCGGCCTCGGCGAGCCCCCGCAGGAAGCGGCCATAGAGCGTCGCATCGACATGATAGGCATAATTCATCCGCTCTTCGGGCAGATGCGCGAACTTGCCCTGCAGCCCGGCGACGAGTTCGAGGCAATAATCGTCATAGCTGTGCGGATAGCCTGCGGCCCGCGCGCGCAGCCAGAAATGCTGGAAGCCGGCCGACCAGTGATCCTTGCCGCTGAGGCCGAAGCTGTGGAAATAGCTGTGCCCGTCATATTTCCAATTGTCGAACAATATGCCGAGCTTGAAGGTCGCCTGCGCCGCGCGCATGAAATCGGGCTCGGGAATCCCGAGGATGCGGTTGAAATTGACGAGCGGCGGAATTGTCGATTCACCGACGCCGATGGTTCCGATCGCCTCCGATTCGACGAGCGTCAAATCGACCGTCACCCCCATCGTCCGCGCGATCGCCGCCGCCATCATCCACCCCGCGGTCCCGCCGCCGGCGATCACGACGCGGCGGCGCGGCCTGTCTTCGCTCAGCCTGTCTTCGCTCATCTACTCAATGTCCTCAGCAAGAAGGCGCGCAGCCGCCCCGCGCTCTCGGGTGTGAGAGGAGCGAGGACGCCGCGCGCCGGTTCGGGGATATGGTCGGTCGCCCGACCGTCGTTGTCGAAAACATAATGATCGAACAGGTCGCGCCAGATCGCCTTGTCCGCGGGCGCCATGTCGCGGATCGCGAGGATCGCGTGGTTGAGCGCTTCCTGCGGCTGGCCGAACCACGCCGGGGTGCGGCGCCACCAGTAATTGACCAATATGTTGAAGTCGGCGCGCGCCTCGACATGGTGCCACCACATCGAGGGGATGAAGATCGCGTCGCCGGGTTCGAGCTCCGCCGTCTGCGCGTGCGCCATCGCCTCCGCGAAGTGCGGATAAGCGGCGAGGTCGGGCGCGGCGAAATCGACCATGCTGACGGTGCGGCCGGCGGGGGTATTGTCGATCGGCCCCAGATAGAGGTTGCGGAACTGATCGGGCGGAAACAGCGTGAAGCGCCGCCGCCCCGCCGCGCAGCAGGCGAGATTGTCGGGATAGTCGTTGTGCGCGGCGATCCGCGTCCTCGTCCCGATCCAGATGCTCTTGAGCGGGTCACGCGCGCCGAGATCGATCGGGTTCGCCGCGTCGAGCCCGTCGAAATGCGTCGGAATGTCGATCGAGGCGAGATAGACGGTGCGGATGTCGCCCAGTTCCTCACCCTTCGCGAGCCCCGCGAAAATGTCGGCGAGCTTCCCCGTGCCCGTGCGGAAATTCATCGCCATGTCGGCGTCGTAGAACAATCGCCCGTCGTGCCCCGGCGGGCCGATCGAGACCTTGAACGCGCGGTCGCGGGCATGATCGAGCAGATGACGCCGCGCTGCCTCCGCCGAGGTCCGGCCCGCGGCGACGAGCGGCCAGTCGGCGACGAGCCCGCGCAGCACGAACGGTTCGCGCGCGCCGTCGAGCAGCGCATCGAGCCCCGCGTCCCGCCATTCGCGCTCGGGCACACGCCGGGCGCGGGCGTCGATCGGGGCGTCCCGCTCAGCCATCGCGCCGCCCGCAGTTCTTGCGCCGCGCGAGCGCCGCGAGCTGCGACAGCGAGGCGAGCGCCATGAAGATCGGCATCAGATGCCCCGCCGCGTGCAGCGTGCCGAGCGCATCGGCATCGAGCGCGCGCAGCCGCGCCTCGTCGATGATGTGAAAGCCGACAAGCGAATGGAGCGACCCGTCGTCCAGCGTCACCTCGAAGGTGAAAGGTTCGAGCAGGCCATGCTCGGCGAGCGCGTCGAAGAAGGCGCCGCTCTCGCGATAGCCTGCGTCGAGTTCGCCGAGCTTTTCGGCGATGTCTTCGAGAAAGGGCGTTGCCAGACCGTTCGCATCGAACAGCCGCACGCCGTCGTCGCCTTGCGCGATACGCGGATGCGCGAGGTCGACATGCACCTGCCCCGGTCCCTCGTCGCTCGCCGGCCGGCCGATCAGGAAAGGCTGGATCGCCAGCGACAGCGGGCGATAGCCCGCATTCCAGCCAGCGCCGTCGAGAAAGAGATTCTCGCCCGTCTCGAACCCCAGCAACGCGACTGCGAAAAAGCGCTCCTGCCCCGCCTCGCGCCGGAAGAGGATCGGAAAATCGGCCTGCACGCGGCGGAATTCGGACGACACGATCAGCGTCGCCATCACCCCGTCGCCCAGTTCCGCTCCCGCGTCGGCGCGGACGCGAAGGTCGCGGTGGCTTTGGTTGTCGAGGGGGGCGTGGCTGGTCATCCGATCCTTTGTCTCCCGTTCGGCAGCAGCGGTTTGCGCCATTGGGAACGTTCTTACGCCACCCGTCCCCGCCCGTCACGCAAAAGAGCCGCGCCCCGAAGGCACGACTCTCTCGCCGGTTGGCGGCAGGGAGGGGTTGCCGCGCCTAGAAGTTGAAGCGGATACCGGCCGCGTAGCGGGCGAAGCCCGGCGACACGAAGGTCACATTATTGCTGCTTCGCATATGCGCGCGCCGCCCCTCCCCGGTCAGGTTGATCGCCTCGACGAAGGCGGTGAAGCCGGGAATGAATTCATAGCTCGCGCTGGCGTCGATCTGCCAATAGGCCTCGACATAGGTCGGGTTCGGCCCCGTCGATTGCAGGAACTTGTCGCGCCAGTTCCACGCGACGCGCGCCTGCAGGCCGCCCTTGTCGTAATAGGCGACCGCGTTGGCGCTGTCGGAAAGCCCCGTGAGCGCGAACTGCGGCACCGACGCCGGTTGCGTATTGTCATAGACCGCATCGCCGTTGACGATCGTATAGTTCAGCAGAACGCCGAAGCCGGTGTCCCAGAAGCTGTGCTGGAGCGCGAACTCCCAGCCGTTCAGCGACGCGGTCTGATCGCTGTTGATCGGCTGCGTGATCTGGAAATTGAGCAGCGGATCGCCGGGCGCGCTGTTGATGACGCCGACATAGGTGCCCGGCGCGCCGCCGGTGATCGTCACCGTATCGGGATAATGTTCGAAGATATATTGGCGGATCTGCGACACCGTCGCCCCCTGCCCGATCGCCGCGACCGCAGCGTTCCAGCGCGGCCCGTTCACCGGAGTGGTCAACCCGAAGGCCGGGGTATCGACGCGGGTGGTCGAGATGAAGTTGCTGACATCCTTGTGGAACCAGCCGACCGACACATAGCTGCCGGGCGCGTAATACCATTCGGCGGACAGATCGATATTCTTCGATTTATAGGGGACGAGCCCCGGATTGCCCTGCGCCCCCGTGCCGCCGCCGACGCGAAACAGCGTGTCGAGCGTGCGCCCGCCCTGCATATTGGCATAGTCGGCGCGGGTGATCGTGTGGCTGTACGACGCGCGCAGCTTGACGTCCTGCAGCGGCGAGACGTCGAGGTCGAACGCCGGCAGCCAGTTTTCATACGATCCCTTGAAGCGCGTGAAGTCGCTGTCGCCCGACAGGACGATGTTGAATTCATTCTCGCCCACCCAGCGCGTGTCGACGGGGACCGGCACCAGCGCTGCCGACGAAATATCGGTGCTTTCGTAACGCAGTCCGGCGACGAAATGCGCGGGATTGTCGAACAGATCGAATTTGGTCGCGACCTGCACATAGGGCGCCAGCGTCTTTTCGGTGATGCGCCGGTCGGTGTTGTAGGCCGCGATGCAGGTGCCGGGGATCGCCTGCGCGCCGGTCAGCGGGCTGCTGCAGGTGCCGTAGAGATTTTCGATCAGGTCGGCCATCCGCTCGAAATCGAACGAATAGAAGCTCTGGATCATCCCCGGCTGCGCGAGCCCGGGGAATTTGTCGGGCAGCGTCTGGAGCGTGAAGATGTCGTCGGGAATGTCCGACGCGGGGCCCGCGCCGCCCCAGGTATCGTTCTGGATCGTGCCGAAGGCGGACCGCACGTTATTTTCGACATAGGATACGCCGAAATCGATGCTGTCGAGGAAGCCGCCCTCATGATCATAGCGGCCGTGCAATTGCACCTGGTTGATCTCGTCGCGGAAATAGGCGGCGCGGAACGCATTGCCCGTCGGCTGGATCAGCGCGGCGTTCAGCGGATCGATCCCCGGATACATTTCGTAGGACAGGATCGGCAGGTCGTTCTCGAAATTGATCGTCTGGTTCTGAACGCCGAAGATCGCGTTGCCGACCGACATGCTCGACCCGAAACGATTGACGGGCTTCACTGTCGCGGTCGAATGATGCGCGTCAAGGTCGATCGTCACGCCGTCGTCGCCCTGCCAGGTCAGGTTGAAACCCAGCGAACGGTTTTCGGCGCGGTTGTCGCTGAGCGCGCCGCTGTAGGACAGATCCTTGCCGCTGTTCAGCGTTGTCTCGCTCGGCGGCGCGGCGGGCGCCGCGAAATGTTCGGAATAGAAGATCGGCCCCGCGACGGGACCGTCGGTCCACGCGCTCGTCGTATCCTCATGGTTGAACCAGATGCCGACATTGCTGTTCCGCGTCTGCACCGTGTTGCGCGAATAAGTGTAATCGAGCGTCGCGGTCAGCCCGTCGACGGGGCGGAATTGCAGCACCGCCTGGCCGTTGATGCGCTCGCGGTCGATATCGTTGAGGTCGTAGGAGCCATTCTGCGGCACCTGATAGACGTCGTCCGGCCCCGGGCGGTTGGTGATGTTGGCGAAGCGCGGATCGCCCGGGAAGGCCAGTCCGCCCCACATATTCTCATCGGACCCGAGATAGCCGTCGCGCCAGCCGACATTGGCCTGGTTCGTGCTCGACTTGCGCTTCTGATAGGAGCCGGTGATCAGGATGCCGATCCTGTCGTCGGCGAACGTCGTGCTGAAGATGCCCGAGATTTCGGGCGTGATCGGATGGCCTTCGTTGCGCGACGAATCATAGACGCCCTTGACCGAGAGGCTGCCGTGCATCCCCGGCTTGTCGAGCGGGCGCGGGGTGCGGATGTTGATCGTCGAGCCGATGCCGCCCGATTCGACCGTCGCGCGACCGCTCTTGTAGACCTCGACCGCGGCGATGCCTTCGGACGCGAGGTTGGCGAAGTCGAACGAGCGCGACGAGGGCGCGCTGCCGCCGTCGCCGATGATCGCGGTCGGCATCTGGCGGCCGTTCAGCGTCACCAGGTTGAATTCGGGGCCGAAGCCGCGAACGGTAACGGTCGAGCCCTCGCCGTTCGAACGGTCGATCGACACGCCGGTGATGCGCTGGAGCGATTCGGCGAGATTGGTGTCGGGGAATTTGCCGATGTCCTCGGACGAGATCGCATCGACGACGCCCTGCGCGTCGCGCTTGATCGCAGCCGCCGATTCGAGGCTGGCGCGGATACCGGTCACGACGATCTCGTCGCCGCCGCCATTGTCCGCCGGCGCTTCCTGCGCCATCGCGGTCTGCGCCGCCCCCATCAGCGACAGCGCCGACGTGCCGACCAAAAGCCTGGCGAGCCAATGCCTGTGCGAAGCCTGCATCCTGAACCCTCCCGATTGAGCCGCTCTGATGACGGCGTTTTCATGTGAACGTTCACCTAAATGATAACGTTCCCTTTGTCAATGCGTCCCACCGGGTCGCCCTGCATCGGACGCGGCGGCGGATCGATCGTTGCATGGGATGGTCAGACGCATCCGCCTGTCCGGATGCCGCTTGAAAGGATATTGAATTCAAACGCTTTTATATGGGCATGCCAGCGACAACCGGCAACAGCCATCCGGGCGGGAGAAGGATTGCGGAACGGTTCCGATTACGAATGCAATGCGCAAGCACAGGCGCATTTCCCGTGCCCGAGATGCGGGCCGCGGGAGAACGGCCGCGATCGCGGGGAACCCTCTTTCGTTGAACCGCAATGGAAAGGGCCCACCGGCAGGCGGGCCCTTTCGGGCCTCCGGCACATGACATGCCGGAGGCCCATCCTTCTGCTCAGGGTCGCGGCGAGCATCGGGATATCTCGTCTCTATCGAATGGGGCCGAAGCGATTGACCCTGCTCCGGCCCCGAACCGCGCGTCTTCCATCCAACCGGGGTAGTATGGTCAGAAGGCGATCCGCGCGGTTATCCGCAAGCCATGCGTGCTGCGATCCGACGCGAGCGTGCCGCTGTAGGCCGCGCCGATCCGCAGATTGCCCGCGCTATAGTCGAAGCCCGCTTCGACCTCGGCCGAGTTCTTCGGGATCAGCGTGCCGAGCAGCGCGAAGCTGCCGCCGCCGGTCGCGAAGCCGGCCAGGGCCGGAGCGCCGCGGTCGCCCGACGCGCGGTTCCACGCCGCCGACAGATAGGGCTGGAAGCCCAGCTGATCGGCGTTGAGACGCGCCCGGGCGCCGAGGCTGAGGAAGGTCGTTTCCTGCTCGGCCTTGGCGAGCGCGAGCGCGGCATTACCGCCCGTCTCGACGAAGGCGTCGCTCTTGGTGCGGACATGCGCGATCCGGGCGAAGGGGGTCAGCGCGAGGCTGCCCGTCTTCACATCATATCCGGCCTCGGCGAACAGTTGCAGCGTGGTCGCGTCGCGGTTCGATTCGAGCGTCTGCGCGAGCGGCGTGAAGCCGATCGTGCGCACCGTATCGACATCGTGCCAGCCATAGGCGAGCCCGGCCGCGCCGCGGAAGCCCGCGCCGGTGCCATAGGTCAGATGCGCGGCCAGATATTTGCTGTCGGCCTTTGCCCGGTCGCTGCGGCCGCCGAAACGGAAGTCGGAATTGCCGATCCCTGCCGACAGCGCCGCGGCGAAGCCCTTGCCGCCATAGCCGATGCCGGTCACGAAGCCCTTGTGATCGGTGTCCATCGCGAAGCGGCCTGCCTTGGCGTCGAAATCGCCCCAGCCGCCGAAGGCCGAACCCCAGACGAACAGGCTCGCTTCCTCCGGCCCCGTCAGCCCGTAGAGCGCGTTGCGCAGGTGACGGCTGTCGTCGGTGAGGCCGCTGATCGTGCTCGCGAGAATTTCGCCCGACAGGTCGCCGAACGCCGCCTGCGCGCCCGCCGCATTCTGGTTCACCACCGCCTCGAACAGCGGATCGTCGATGCCGCGCGACTGCACCGCGGCGGCGACGCCCGCCTGGTTGAAGCCGATCGCGACATCGGCGAAATCGACGTCGTTGCGATAGAGCGACAGGGTCACAGCCGTAGCGCTGTAGCGCAGCAGCGGATCGAGGAAGGCGAGGTCGCTCGTCACCGAGCCGAAGCTGCCGTCGACGCCGCCTGCGCCGGTGACGATCACATAATCGGTGCGGCCGTTGTAGTCGCCGTCCTCGGCGAGGACCGCGACGCTCGCACCGCTGTCGATCGTGACGGTGCCGGTCGCATCGACCCGGTCGCCCTGGCCCGCGGCATTGACCTCGACCTCATAGACCGAACCCGCCGCGAAGGTCAGGTCGCCCGCGACGGTCAGACGGCCGATCGAATTGCCCGGGGTCAGCTTGCCGTCGCCGCCCACCGTCGTCGATCCGACGCTGCCGTTGCCGCCGAGCGCGCCGCCCGCGTTCACGGTGACCTCGGAGACGATCGAGCCGTTGACCGCGAGCTTGCCGCCGTCGACCGTGGTCGGGCCGGTATAGTCGCTGTCGCCCGACAGGTTCAGCGTGCCGTCGCCCGTCTTGACGAAGCCGCCGCTGCCCGAGATCGCGCCCGCGAACTCGCTGTTCGTGCTCTGGTCGACGGTGAGCTGGTTGTCGCCGAGAACGACCTGGGCATCGCTCTCGCCCGCCAGACCGCCGATCGTCTGGTCGTTGCCGGTAATATCGAGCGAACCGCCTTCGCCGAGGTTGAACTCGGTTTCGGGGTTGATGATGCCGCCGATGCGGACCGCGCCGCCGAAGATGTTGGTGACGCCCTGGAAGGCATAGTCGCCCATGAAGGTCAGCGTGCCGGCGCCGCGCTTGTCGAGCGTGCCGCTGCCCGAGAAGGCGCCGAGGAAGTCATAATCGTCCGACCGGTTGAAAACGAAGCGGCCGTCGTTGACGATATTGCCCTCGAAGCTGCCTTCGGTGCCGCCCGCGCCCAGTTCGAAATAGCCGTTGCCTTCGGTGACGACATCGCCCTGGAGCAGGCCGGTCAGGACGAGCCCGCCGTTCGAGACGATGGTGCCGCCGGTGTGTCCCACCGTATCGGTATCGACGGTGAACACCGCGTCGCCGATCAGTTGCAGCTTGCCGCTGCCGCTGATCGTCAGTTCGTCGAGGTTGGACACGGTCTCGTCGTCGCCGAAGTTCAGCACGAGGAGGCCGTTGGTGACGACCGACGCGGTCAGGATCGGCGAATCGGCTTCGCCGCCGACCGTCACCTCATTGACCTGAAGCGCCGCGCCTTCGTCGATCGCGACATGGCCGAACTCGCCGACCACGCCCGATGTCGACCAATAGCCCGCCGCGACCTGCAATTCCTCGAACCCCGCCGCCGCGGTAAGCCGCTGCGCTTCGGTGAGTTCCAATATGTCGCCGTCGAGGATCAGCTTGTCGGCCCCCTCGCCCGCATCGACGAGGCCGGTGATGGCGCTGCCGGTGCGCAGGGTCACATTGTCGTCATAGGCGTCGAGCTGAACCGCAACCCCACCTCCGCCGGTGAGCGTCCCCGAATTGGTGACGTTCGACTGGACATGGGCAATGATCGCCGCGCCCTCCGCGCTCGAAATCGTGCCGCTGTTGGTGAAGACGCCGGTGAGCCCCGCGGTGTCGGCGAGATCGGTCTGGATGAGCACGCCTCCGACGGCACCGTCGATCGTGCCGGCATTCTCGACCGACCCGCCACCCGACAGGATGATGCCGAAGCGGTCGCCGCCGATCGTGCCGCCTTCGCTGTTGACGACGCTCGCCGCATAGTCCGCGGCATCCTGTCCGTCATAGGCGAACATCGAGATGCCGTCGGCGAGCGCGCTGCCCGTTCCGGTGATCGTGCCGCTGTTGGTGACGCTGCCGCCGCCGATCAGGCGGACGCCGTCGTTCGATTCGCCCGCGATCGTCCCGCTGTTTTCAACCTCGGTGCCGATGGCGAGGCCAACCAGCCCATTGATGTCTTCATCGAATTGATAGGCGGTGGTGATCCCCGCGCCCGCGCCCGAGATGGTGCCGCTGTTGGTCACGCTCGACGCGGCGGTGGTGATCGTGATGCCCGCATCGGGCGCCGCGTCGAAGCCGTCATAGCTACCGTCGCCGCGGATGGTGCCCGCATTGTTCACCGCAAGCGTGCCGGTCGCGAAGGAATAGATGCCCGAGGTCGCGCCGGTGATCGTCGCGCCCTCGGCATTGGTGACCGTCACGTCGGCGCGCGAGCCCTGCGAGACGGCGGCACCGAAATCGCTGACGATCGTGCCGCTATTCTCGAGAGTAGCGGTCGACATGTCGCTGCCGAAGCCGACGCCATAGCCGCCGCCTCCGCTACCGCCGAGCTCGCCGGTGCCGCGGATCGTCCCCGAAGTGATGATGCTGGCGGTCAGGCCGCTGCGGTCTTCGCTCACATCGGTGTTGATCGCCGTTCCCTGGATGAAGACGCCGCCGGCGACGCCCGTAATCTCGCCTGCATTGTCGACGGCGCCGCCGCCCGACAGGATGATGCCGAAGCGCTGACCGACGATCGAACCGCCGTCCTGATTGGTGACGAGCGCGCTGTAATCCTCGTTCGCCTGATCGACCTGCGCATACATCGAAATGCCATCGGCGTCGCTTCCGATCTGGCCGTAAATCGTGCCGCTGTTGGTCACGCTGCCACCGCCGATCAGACGAACGCCATCGCTGCTCTCGCCGATGATCGTGCCCTCGTTGACGACGCTGGTACCGGTCGCCCGGCCCTCGAAGACGCCGGGGCTGACCTGAAAGGGGCCGGTGGTGATGCCGAACTGGCCGCCCACGATCGTGCCCCGGTTGGTGATCAGTGCATCGGGGGTCAGGATATTGATCCCGGTCTGCGCATCGCCGCGGATCATGCCGTCATTCTCGACGATCAGCCGGCTGGTATTGGCCGTGATGGCGGTTCCGCCCGAAGCGATTTCGGCATCTTCCGCATTGTTTATGACAAGGTCGCCGGTCGACTGGCCGACGATGCCGAGCGCCTGACCATTGATGATCCCGGCGTTATTGATCGTCGCGGTTTCGAGCGAGCCGCCGGCGACGAGACCTAGGAAGCCGGTCACCACGCCTTGATTATTGTCGAGCGTCGCGCTGCGGCCTTCCTGTTCGGGAGTCGCGCCCATCACGATGCCGATGGGCGTGACCGCCGTAGCGGGGTTGTAGACGCCGGTGCTGCGGATCGTGCCGCTGTTCGTGATCGTCCCGCCACCCGACAGCACGGCGCCGAAGGTCTGCCCCTCGATCAGGCCGTCCTCGTCGTTGACGATCGACCCGATGCCCGTGACCCCCTCGGCGATCACGCCTTCGAATTCGCTGATCGCGACGCCGATTCCCGCCGCGCCAGTGGCGCTGTTGCTGCCCTGGATGGTGCCGCTGTTGACCACCGAACCGCCGCCGGTCAGCGCGACCGCTGCGCCGCCGCCGCCGATGATCGTGCCGCTGTTGGTGACGCTGCTATTGGCCGCCAGCGCCTCGAAGACTCCCGGGCTGCTCTGGAGCACATTGGTGGTGATGCCCGACAGAGCGCCGCGGATCGTGCCGCTGTTCTCGATCACCGCATCGGCGCTCAGGATATTGACGCCGTTCTGGCTCTGGCTCTGGATCAGGCCGGCATTGGTCAGGGCGAGCGTGCTCGTGTTCGTGCCGACCGCGTTGCCGCCGGCGAGGATCTGGCCGTCTTCCGCATTATCGACCACCAGCGCGCCGTTCGACGCACCCAACAGGCCAAACACCTGCCCGTTGATGATGCCATCGTTTTCGATCGTGACGGTGTCGAGCGATCCCGCCGCGACAATGCCGATGAAGCCCTGAACGAGCCCCTCGTTGGTCAGCGTCGCGCTGCGCCCTTCCTGCTCGGGGGTAGCCCCCATGACGATGCCGATCGGGGTCTGGGCGCCGGGGATCGTCGGGTTATATTGGCCCGTGGCGCGAATCGCGCCATGGTTCTCGATGGTCCCGCCGCCCGACAGCACCACTCCGAAAGTCTGTCCCTCGATCGCTCCATCGCCGTTGTTGACGATCGTGCCGATGCCATCGACACCCTCGGCGATCGCGTCGGGGAATTCGGAGATCGCGACGCCGATCCCGTTGACGCCGCTGCCGGGAAAGCCGTTCAGACCACGGATCGTGCCGTCGTTGGTGACGCTACCGCCGCCGGTCAGCGACACGCCGGCCCCGGCCTCGCCGCTGATCAGGCCGCTATTGACGACCACCGTGTCGGCCGCGCGTGCTTCGGGCGGAAGATTTTCGCCCTCTTCGTCCTCGCTGAAGAAATAGGAGGTCGCGATGCCGTTCGCGGCGCCGCTGATCTCGCCGCTATTGGTGATCTCCGAACCCGGCTGCGCGATCACGATGCCGCCGCTCGGGCGGCTGTCGAGCCCGCCCGGGCTATTGCCGTTGCCGCGGATCACCCCCGCATTATCGACGATCACCGCGCCATTGTCGGCATAGATGCCGATGTCGTCCCCGACGACTTCCTCGTCCGCACCGACCGAGATTTCCTGCGTATCGGGCTGATCATTGTGGATGCCGAAGGATTGCGCCTGCGCCGGCGTTCCGAGTTGCAGAATCGAAAGTCCGGCGATCGCGCTCGTCGCGAGCAGGCGCGATTTTGAAATGGTCGACATGATATGCTTACCCCCTGGTTCTGAAGTCCGAGCGAAAGGGTCTCCGCAAGCGCACTGCGCTCCGGCCTTCCTTCTTCCGCGATGTTCGTCACGACCCCCGTGATCGACGGCTTATTAACCGCTTAACAACAGCCCTATTTTATCCGCCGTCTTGGCGTCATCCCCCGGCGGGGGGGTCTTCACGCAAAAAATGGTGCCAACCGGCGCATCAGCGCCGCCTCGCCATTGACGCCGCATTTCTGATAGATTTGCTTGATCTGGCCGCGCAGCGTCTCGCTCGTGACGCCGCGTTCCTCGCTGATCTGCGGCCGCGTCTTCCCCTCGAACAGCCGCAGCGCGATATCGGCTTCGGCCAGGCTCAGTCGATAGATCGCCGACAGATAGGCGGTCACGCCCGCGCGGTCGCGCCGCGGTGCGTTGACGACCAGAATCGCGTGGGGCAGCCTGCCGAGCGACCACTCGCGCTCGGGCAACCGAAAGCCTTCGATCATCAGCGGTTCCGATTCATCGGTCGCCGCGAGCATCGTGCGGACATGCGGCGCGCCACCCTCCACCAAAAGTTCCTGGATCAGGGCGCGCAGCGTGTGGGGCGCACCGTTGGCGTCGATGGACCGCCCCACACACCGCACGGCCCCGGACTGCAACAGAGCCTCCGCCGCGACGGTATGGGCGAGCAGATGGCCGCGCGCGTCGATGATGAAGGCGTTGATGGCGATCGCGTCGAAGGCACCCGCAAATAAATGCGCCTGATGTCCCTCGAGCTTCTCCTGCAACCGCACCGCGCGGCGCGCTGCGACGGCGGCCTCCGCAAAGATCTGGCGCTGGGCCGGAGTGGTTCGCCCGTCGCGCCGGCTGCGCAGCGTCGACAGCCCGACGATCCCGAAATCGTCGACGACCAGATTGGTCTGGCAGCCGAAGGGAATACCGATTTCCTCGCACCATTCGATATAGTCGCGCGATGCGAGGCTCGGGATCACCGCGTCATAATGATCTTCGTGCAGGATCGGATCATAATGTCCGCGGGCGACCTGGCGGTTCGAGGCCGCGACGCGAAAATTGGCCGTTTCGCTGTACCAGTCATGGCTTTCGGGCTTTCGGATCATGGCGGGCGTGAAGCTGGTCACCATGTTGAAGGGGATATCCCGCCCCGCGCCGACGCCGATCAGCTGCCCGCGGGAGGAACCCGTGCGGCTCGCCATCGTGTCGAGCGCGCCGAGCCATTTGCCGGGATCGAGCGCCGCATCGAGAAAAAGATCGTCCCAATCATATGGGTGCCGCTGCCGCATCCGCTTTTCTACCCCCGTCCGCGCGACCGCGGCGGGTGGTCAATCCGCGCGCGCCGCAATGGCATTGCCCCATCCGATCCGCCCCCCGGCGGATCCGTGACAGGCCCTCATGCTATCGGCCGCGGCCCGAAAGCGTCCATCCCGGAATGTATGGTCGTTTCAAAAAATCATGCCGGACCAAGCGCATCGGCGACATGTTCGGGATGGGAATAGGCCAGCATCTGGCCGGCGCCCTCGACCCGCTGCAGCGGCGTATCGGGCAATCGGGCGCGCCAATAGGCGATCGCCACTTCGGGCGCGTGGAGCACATAGTCGGCCGCCTGGACGATGCGCCACCGATCCTTGCCGGGCAGCGGCGCGACGTCGAAACCCGTCGCCCAGGCGCGCTGCTCCTCGACATAGCCGCGAATGCGCCCGCGCCCGAAATCGCGCGTCGCGCGCAGATAATCGGCGATGAACTGCGGATCGCTTTCGGCGAGCGCGAGATCGGGGGCACTGTCGCGGAACGAGCGGATCATGCCGTCGCGCAGCCGCGTCGCGGTCCCGAAACGGGCGAGCGTGCGGATCGTCAGTTCGATAAGGGCCGGATTCGCCGCGAATCGCCGTTTCACGATGCCGAGCGGGCCGCGATCATGCGGCGTGTGCGAGATGGCGGGCGTCGGATTGACGAGGATCGCGCGATCGACAAGATCGGGTTGGTGGAGCGCCAGGCTCACGGCCGCCTGCCCGCTGCCCCGCGCGATCAAGTCGATCCTTTCGATGCCCAGCCTGTGGCATAGCGCAGCGACATCGTCCGACGCCACGCGATACGGCGGCAGTTGATCGCGCGGCGCGTCGGTGTCGCCGAATCCGGGACGATCGATCGCCAGCGCGCGGAAGCCCCGCTTCGCCAGCACCCGCACGAGGCGGGTCGGCGGCGCCCGCGCCGTGATCGTGCTGTGGAGGATGAGAACCGGCCGCCCGCCCACCGGTCCATAATCCGAATAGGCGACCGTACGGCCACCGACCTGGATCGACGCATTGGGAAGAACATGGCCGCCCAGGATCGACACTTCGGGTTCGGCATCGACCTGGTCGTGCGACAGGGCGGCGGAGACCAGTCGCACGATTTCCGCCGCATTGCTCGCGCCGAGGATGAGATGGATATTCTTCATCTCGGCATCGACGACCGCGTCCGACAGCCCCAGGGCATCGGCGATCTCCGCGCGGCTCTTGCGGACGGCGATCGCGCGCGCGATCGCGAACTGACGGTCGGTCAACCCGAAAAGGTCATGAAAGGCGGCGCCGACGTCCCGATCGTCACTCATCGCGAGCGTCTGTCCCACGAGCATGGGAATCGTATCGAGCCCGAACTTCGTCTTGATCTCCGCGAGCATGTTGCGCGCCGATACGTAGGAACAATCCATCGATCGTGCCGCCTCGCGCAGGCCGCCGGTTTCCACGAGGTGCCACAGAAGCTCCGATTGACGGTCGGACAGCGCGAATATCCGAGCCACATCGCCCCGCGACGCTTGGTCATGGCGGCCGGCTGCGTCGCACAAGGAAGTGGTCATCAGATGAATGGCGCCCCGCTTTGATCGGGGTCCAGTCCACACGATTCCCGCCGGGAAAACAAGCACCGAAAGCTGCCGGCCGGCACAGTATATATTAACTGGTCGCGCTCTATTTTCGGTCCGATAGCAACAGGCTGGGCGAACGATGCGGCAACCGAACAGCGCGATTCTTGCGGCCCTATGGCTCGCGTCATCCACCAGTTCGGTCGCGGAAGCTCAGCAGGCTGCGGTTGATGGCATGCCGGCCGTGCTGATCGAACCGCTTCGCGAAGGAGCCAAGATCGAAAACTATGTCGCGGAGATGGTTCGGCTGGTCCGGTCGGTCGATCGAGCGGACGATGGTCTCGATGCCGACGACATAAGGTTCGAGATGGCCGAGCGCGCGGCCCGCACCCGCGCTGGCGAGATTCAGCGTGTCCTGACCCACGATTTCGATGGCGACTTCCGGGTCACGCGCGAAGAGGTCGAATGGGCTGCGCTGGGCCGGAATCAGTCGCGAAGCCACGAGACGAAAGAGATGTTTCGCCGCTTCGACGGCAATCGCGACGGCGCCATCACGCTTCAGGAAATTGCCGCGGGGGTGCGCGATCGAGGACCGACCCGGCAGCTCGACGATCTGCTCGCGCTCGATCCCGATGGTGACGCCAAACTCAGCGCAAAGGAACTGCGTTTACTCGCGCAGGCTCTATTCGAGGCGCTCGACAAGGATGGCGACGGCGAGTTGTCGAAGGCCGAGTTCTCGGCGATCGAGGCGCAGTGGAAAGAAGCGCGCCTGTTGCGCCACGCCGCGACCTGCCCCTTGCCGCCGGTGCCCGCCAACGCAAAGCTGGTCCTTTACGGCAGCAACGATGCACAGGCGCTCTCGTCGGTCGCGATCGGCGGGAACGACAAGGCAACCACGCTCCTCGATGTTGCCATCGAGCCGGGAAGCGAGCAGCTCTACCTGATACTGGTTTCCCGCCAATCGATGCTGTGGCGCCTCAGCGGAGAAACGCGCCGCGTCGCCCATGTCGTCGTCTCGTCATCGAGCGCCGCCGAAAGCGATGTTTCGGCATCAGGCGTTGTCGGAATGCCCCAATCGAAGGTCACGATTTCACGGTCCGATTGCCCGGAAGCCTTCGGAACCATGAGTTACAGCGAGCCGGAAAAGGCACGCGCGTCCATTCAGATATCGTTGCGACGTCCGCCGGATGTCATTCTTTCCAGCCCCAAGGCGCAACGTCTGTCGCTGCCTTCGGGCGACGTGATCCGCGCGGATGAACGGGAAACGCCGGTTGCCAGCGGCTTCGATCCCGAGATGTGGAAACAGGCGCTGCAAAGCTGGGAGGCGGGAGTCGTCACCATAAATCCGCGCGACGTCATCGCACGGACTTCGGTCGAATCCTATCAGGTCATGCCGGGTACAATGGGTCTCGCTCAATTGATCGGATCGGGCACATTGGTCAGGGAAGCTTCCGATCGATACCGGCTCGTTCGGCCAATTCCGCATTTCCCGATCAACTTGAACGGAGGCCAGTCCTTCACGCTCGTGATAGCGAAAGGCGTGCCGGTCCCGGCGGGAGAGCCCGGCTATATCTGCCTGATATCCGAAGAGACCGGCGAGCCGCTGACCCGATACTGCAGACCGCCGGCTGTGCAAGCGACGCAATAGCCCGAGCGGGCCGGGTATCGCCAGAGGCAGACTGCCCGAGGCAATCCTCGCGCCTTCAGCGACAGAAGGGAGCCGAACCCGTGCGGGCGTTCACCCTGCCGGGTTGCCGCGTTGGAGGCGCTCCACGGCAAGATCGGACCGATCGACGCCCCAATCCGCCAGACCGGCGGGCCAGTCGCCACCCGTGATCAGCGCCTCCGTGGCGGCAGCCATCGCAGGAGCGGTCTGCAGACCATAGCCGCCCTGACCCGCCAGCCAGAAGAAACCTTCCGCATCGGGCGCGAAGCCGGCGACCGGAACGCGGTCGTGCGTGAAGGTGCGCAGCCCCGCCCAGCTATGGCTGATCCGCCGGACGGCGAGCGAGGTATAATGTTCGACCTTCGCCGCCGCGAGCGCGATGTCATAGTCCTCCGGCTGGGCGTCGGTCGGCTCGCTCGGAACCTCGTCGACGGGACAGGCGAGCAGCCGCCCCGATTCGGGCAGCATGTAGAAATCGTCGACCGCGGTCTTGGTGAACGGCCAGTCGCCGATCTCCTGATCCGGCGGAGCATCGAAAACGATGATCGTCCGGCGCAGCGGGCGGAGGCCGAGCGGCGCGACGCCCGCCAGGCGCGCGACTTCGTCGCACCAGGCGCCCGCCGCGTTGACGAGGACGGGAGCCGCGAACCGGTCGCCGGCCGTGGTGGTCGCGACCCAATCCCTCCCTTCGCGCGCGACCGCGACGACGCGGGCACCCGCAATCGACTTGCCACCCGCGCGCTTGATCGCGGCGCGATAATCCTGCTGCAGCGCTTCGCTGTCGAGGCGGCGAGCGGTCCGGTCGAGCACGGCGGCGACGATCCCGTCACCCCCGCACCGCAGGACCGGAACGATGCCCCGCACGGCATCGGCGTCGAGGCGTTCGAGCCCGTCGCTATAGGGTCGCATCTCCACCTCGAGTTCGTCGAGCCCCGCGAGCATCTCCGGCGGCGCGATGAACAGCGCGGGAGACGAGCGCGACAGCGCGGTGCCGTTCGCGCCCACGGTTTCGAAATGGGGGCGACTGAACGCCGTCATGCCGCGCACGACCGATTTGCCAATGCCGAAATGATAATAGGTCGCGCTCCGGCCGCTCGAATGATAGCCGAAGCTGTCCTCGGCCTCGAGCAGGAGGGTTCGGCCGTGCGGTGCGAGCCGCGCGGCCGCCGATACGCCGGCGATGCCGCCGCCCACGATCAGAAAATCGGCTGTCTGCAATTCCTGCTCCTTTTCGACCGCCCAGCGTTTGCCGGCGGCTATAGCGGCTTCAACCGCCCCCTCCTAGTTCGCGGCGATGCGGATGATGCCGACGCCCTTCACGATGTCGATGCGCGTGCCGAAAGGCTCCGACAATCGCTGGAGCCGTTCGAGAATGCGGGCGCCGGTTGCCGCGTCCGCCATGTGCGGCACCCCGCGCGCCGCACCGGTCGCGGTGACGCCGAGGTCGATCGGATAGAGGCGCACCTCGGTCAGCCGTCCGTCGCGAAAATGGGTGGTCGCAATCACAGATTCATAAAGATTGGGATCGGAAAAGCTCTTCGCGTTGCGCGCCTGAAGCAGCTCGGGGGTCGTGACGCTGCCCGGCGTGACACCGAACTGGTCGAACATATCGGCGGGCACGTCGTCGAGCGAATTGTTCATCATCGCGAAGTTGCCGAGCGAATAGAAGATCGGCTTGCCCTTGTAGATCTCGATGCCGCGAAGCTGGTGCGGCCCGTGCCCCATATAGACGTCGGCGCCCGCGTCGATGATCTGGTGGGCGAGGCCGGGCGCGAAGTCGGCGGGGGTCTGGCTGGCGTTGCCGGGTTCGTGATTGTGCAGCGAAAAAACGACGAAATTTCCGTTCTGCCTGGCCTGCCGCACCGCGAGCAGATTGGCGGCGAGATCCTTCGGGTTGAGGTCATAGCCGATCGTCATCGGGGTCGTCGGCGCCTCGACCGCGCGAAAGTCCCGGCCCTTGATTCGCACCGGCGCGCCCGGCTTCGTGCCGGTGATACGGGCCAGCACCGCGAGGTCGGCCTCGGATAGCTGTCCGACCTCGGTGCTGCGGATCGTATTGGCGCCGGGGCGGCCGGGCACGCGGCCCAGCGGATCGGCCGCGGGCGTCATGGGCGTGAAGGTGGTCGTCGCCGAGACCAGCGCGACGCGCCCCTGCGGTCCGTCATAATAAGCGGGCGCGCGCGCTTCAGCCATCGTGCGGCCGGTTCCGGCGCGCACCAGATGCGCGGCATCGAGCAGCTTCAGCGTCTCGATCATCCCTTCGACGCCCCAGTCGGTCGCGTGGTTGTTGGCGTGGCCGACGATGTCGATCCCCATGGCGGCGACCTCCTTCGGCACGCCCGGATCGGCGAGCATCCAGGTGCCGCCCGATTCGGCCTGCGGCGATCCCTTGAAGGTCGCGAGGTCGAGCGCGGTCGTCTCGAAATTGCCGAAGGTCACGTCGGCGCCGCGCAGAATGCGGAGCATATCGGGCGCCTGCTTTTCGAGCGTCGCCAGCATCGGGCGCAGATAGATGAGGTCGCCGACGGCGGCGAGACTGAAATCGCCCGCGATCGGCGTGCTGGGGACCGGCGTGGTTTCGAGCGTTTCGCCGCCGCGCGGCTGGGCCTGAACCGAAAGCCCGGTCAGCGCGATCGCGGCGGATCCGGTGAGCGCCAGAAGGCGCAGCGCCCCGGAGCGGGCAAAGGGACGGGCGAAATGGATCGACATGCTGATGCTCCCCTGATGTGAAGCGACAGCAAATAGGCGGCGGCGCTGACACCAACCTGTCACAGGTCAATCGGCGCGGAGAAATCGCACCGTCACGCACAGCCCCCGCCCCGTCCGGCCATCGGCCAGCTCGATCTCCGCGCCCATGCGCTGCGCCAGCGCGCGCGCGATCGGCAGGCCCAGGCCGGTCCCCGGCGGCTGGCCGCGTCCCTGGATGCGATAGAAGCGATCCCACACCTTCTCGCGCTCCTGTTCGGGAATGCCGGGGCCGTCGTCGTCGATCTCGACCAGCGGTCCGCCAGCACCGTTCGTCAGGCGGACCGAGACCATCCCGCCCGGACGGCTGTAGCGTATCGCATTGTCGAGCAGATTGCCGATCAGTTCGGCGGCAAGCGTCGGCTGGCCCATCGCCATCACCGGACCCTCGCCCTCCTTTTCATAGCTGATGACCCGATCGGCCGAAGCCTGCGCCGCGCGCTCGCCGGTCACGCCGGCGGCGATGTCGGCAAGGTCGAACGGCTGCACCGATATCGTCCCCTGATCCTCGCTCCGCGCGAGCGCGATCAACTGGCGCAGCAATTGCTCGAGCGTGTCGAGGGCGTGAGGAATGTCGGTCAGCGCCGCCTGGCCCTGCCGCGATTGAGGGCCATAGCGTTCGAGCACGTCGAGCTGCACGCGCGCGACCGCCAGCGGCGTGCGCATCTGGTGCGAAGCGTTCGAGGTGAATTGGCGCAGCGATTCGCTCGCGCGCTCCAGCCGCGCCATCAACCCGTTGAACGCGGCGACGAAGGGGCGGATTTCGGTCGGGGTCGCTTCGTCCGCGTCGAGCCGGACCGAGGGAGAGGCCGCGCGCCGGGCCGCCTCGACCTGTCCGGTCAGCGTGGCGAGCGGGCGCAGACCCCAACGGATCGCCAGCCAGAACAGCAGGCCGGTGACGACCAGCGCCGTCAGCCCGATCATCAGAACCTGGTGCAGGAAGGCGCGTTCGTGCGCCAGCCGATCGTCGACATAATCGGCGATCTGGATCGCGATCAGTCGGTCGTCGCCATGCGCGCGGCGGATTTCCATCGCGATCCGCGCGGGCTTTCCGTGCAATGTTCCGTCGCGCAGATAGGCGGCCTGCGTCACCTCGCGCGCGTCGGCGGGGTCGAGATAGCCGCGTATCAGTTCGGTCCGGCGATAGGCGTTCGTAAAGGTGGTCGGCGGGTGACGGTCGATCGTGCCGTCGCCGACCGGGCTATAGTCGGCGGGCGGGCGCAGCGCCGCATCGCCCGCAATCAGCCGATCGCCGCGCCAGACGCTATAGTGGACGACCGGCCGCGCGCGCCGTTTCAGCAGGTGAACCGCGAGCGGCACCAGCCGCTCGCGGTCGCTCGCCGGGCTGTTGTAGGCGAGGCTCAGGGTGCGCACCGATCCGATCAGCACCCGGTCGACCGTATCGGCCTCATTGTTGCGCGCGACCAGCGTCGTGATGATACCGAAGAACAGCACGAGCGCGGTGAGCGGTAGGAGGACCGCGGCGGTCAGGCGAAAGCGCAGCGAAGGGGGCAGGCGGCGCATCGGTTCAATCGGTCTCGATCATATAGCCGAGCCCGCGGACGGTGCGAATCGCTGGACCCGACGGCTGCAGCTTGCGGCGCAGGCGGCCGACATAGACTTCGAGCGCGTTCGGCGTGACCGCATCCTCGAAATTGAAGACTTCGGCGGCCAGCCTTTCTTTCGGAATCACCTTGCCCGGCCGCCCCATCAGCGTTTCGAGCACCGCCAGTTCGCGGCGGCGGAGGTCGATGATCCGGCCTTCGAGCGATACGGTACGGCTCGACCGGTCGAACGACAGCGCGCCGATCCGCAGCACCGGGTCGGCCGTGCCCTGGCTGCGCCGGACGAGCGCGCGCAGGCGCGATTCGAGTTCGCGCGGACTGAACGGCTTGGCCATATAGTCGTCGGCGCCGCGGTCGAGGCCGGTAACGCGGTCGTCGATCATGTCGCGCGCGGTCAGGATCAGGATCGGCGTCGCGACCCCCCGCGCGCGCAGCGCCCCCAGCACGTCCAGCCCGTCGATGTCGGGCAGCCCCAGGTCGAGGACGATGGCGCTATAGGGTTCGCGGTCGGCAAGCTGCAGCGCGTCCTCGCCATTCGCCAGACAATCGACCGCAAAGCCGGCCGCTTCCAGCGACGCGGCCATGCCGCGCGACAATCGCTCGTCGTCCTCCACCAACAGCACGCGCATGACCCGATCCCGCTTCGCCTCCTCGTCTTTCCACCGGAAATTACAGCCTGCCTCTATCCAGGCATATGGAAATGTCACGCTTGAGGCCGATAATTTTCCATTCCTTGCGCCAAAGCCGCGCATCCGCATCCGGTGTCAGCTTCGTGACAGCGATCCCCGGTAAGGCGGCCGCATTCGCGCCTTGCCCGCCGCGCCGACGGAGAATCGGAACATGAAGATCAACCTGCCCCAGCTCGCGGGAGCGACCTTGTCCTTATGGGCCGCAGCGCCATCGGCCGCGGCCGCGCCGGCGGCGAGTCCCGACGCCGCCGGCGCACGACTCGACGCGCTCTTCGCGCGCTGGGCGCATGACGATACCCCGGGCTGTTCGATCGCGATTTCGCGGAACGGACAGCCGATCGCGATGCGAAGCTATGGCATGGCCAGCCTCGAACTCGGCGTTCCGGCCACCGTCGACAGCATCTACGAGGCGGGATCGGATTCGAAGCAGTTCACCGCCGCCGCGATCCTGATGCTGGTGCGCGAGGGCAAGATGTCGCTGGACGACGACGTCCGCAAATATCTTCCCGAATTGCCCGCTTATGCCGCGCCGGTGACGATCGCGCACATGCTGCACCACACCAGCGGCCTGCGCGATTGGGGATCGGTCGCGGCGATCGAGGGATGGCCGCGCAATTCGCGCACCGCGAACAACGACGATGTGCTGAAAATCGCCGCGCGCCAGACCGAGCTCAATTTCGCGCCGGGCAGCCATTATCTCTATAGCAACAGCAATTACAATCTGCTGGCGATCGTCGTCGACCGGGTCAGCGGGCAATCGCTCGCCGATTTCACCCGCGACCGCATCTTCGCGCCGCTCGGCATGACCAGCACGCGCTGGCGCGACGATCATGGCGACATCGTGCTCGGCCGCACCGGTGCCTATGAATATGAGGACGGCGTCTGGCGCAACGAGCAGGTGATCGAGGACGCCTATGGCAACGGCGGTCTGCTCACCACCGTCGGCGATCTCGTCAAATGGCAGGCGGCGCTCGACAGCGATGCCTTCGGGCCGGGCTTCACCGCCCAGATGCAGCAGACGACGAAACTCAATGACGGCACGCCGATCGCCTATGCGCTCGCGCTGGTGAACCTCGACCATCGCGGCGAGCAGGAGGTCAGCCATTCGGGCTCGACCGGCGGCTATCGCGCCTGGATGGCGCGTTATCCGGCTCAGCGGCTCGCCGTGTCGCTGCTCTGCAATGCGGGCGATGCCGATACGCCGGTGCTCGGGCGCGCCGCCGCCGACATCTTCCTGCCGGACGAAAGCGCCGAACCGGCCTATGCGCCGCGGGGTGCCGCGCCGACCGGTCTCTATGCCGATGGCGTCAGCGGTGCGCCGCTGCGCTTCGAGGCCGACGGCAAGGGCGGCTTGCGCGCCGATGGCCGCGCGCTCGTTCCGGTCGGCCCCGGCCGCTGGATGCTGCGCGAGGATGTTTTCGCCTTCGGCACGAAGGGCGCGCTGGTCCGCGAAACGCGCGAGGGAGAAAAAATCCCCTATCGCAAGGTCGACGCCGTGACCGCGGCCGATCCCGCGCCTTATGCCGGGCGCTTCTGCTCGGCCGACACCGGAACCTGTCTCAGCTTTCAGGCGCGCGGCGGCCAGCTTGTCTACAGCGGCCCGCGCTGGGCCGACCAGATGCTGACGCCGGCCTATCGCGACGTGTTCACCGGCGACGCCGCGCCGCGCGCCTCGCGCGTCGTCGTCAAGTTCCAGCGCGACGCCGCGGGCGCCGTCACCGCGCTCCGCTTTGGCGAGAACCGCGCCTTCGACCTGCTTTTCACGCGAGCGGACTGACCGCCGATTTCATTCAACGCCATTCAAAAAAGGGGAATATCCATGCGTAACGATCGGACCGGGCTGAAAAGCCTGTTGAGGAGCGGCAGCGCCGCGATGGGCCTGATGCTCGCGCTGGCCTATAGCGGCGCGGCGGCGGCGCAGGAGGCTGGCGACGAAGCCGACACCGGGGATTCGGCGATCGTCGTCACCGGCTCGCGCATCGACCGCAAGGGCTTCGATGCGCCGACCCCGACCACCGTGGTCGGCGAATCCGAACTGGCGCAGGGCGCGCGCCCTAGCATCGCTCAGGTGCTGAACGACCTGCCGCAGTTCCGCGCGACCGTGTCGCCGAACAGCACCAACGCCAACACCAACTCCAGCACCTCGGCGATGGACCTTCGCGGCCTCGGCGCCACCCGTACGCTGACCTTGCTCAACAACCGCCGCTTCAACGGCGCGTCGGACCTCAACAGCATCCCGCAGGATATGGTGAAACGGGTCGAGATCGTCACCGGCGGCGCGAGCGCGGCCTGGGGTTCGGGCGCGATCGGCGGCGTCGTCAACATCATCCTCGACGACAATCTGACCGGCCTGAAGCTCGGCGTCCAGAACGGCATGTCGACGCGCGGCGACGGCTATCGCTACAGCATCAACGGCAGCTTCGGCACCGAATTCGCCGGCGGCCGCGGCCATTTCATGATCGGCGGCGAATATCAGAACGACAACGGCATTCTCAGCCGTAACGCACGCAAGAATGTCGGCAGCGCCGACCTGTTCACGCCCGCGGGCAGCGACGAACAGATCCTGGTGCGCGACGTCAACCCGGCCAACACGGGCCTCGACGGCCTGATCACCACCGGCGCGCTCAAGGGCATGACCTTCGCCGCCGACGGCTCGCTGCGCCCCTATCAATACGGCAGCATGATCAATCAGGACGGAACGCTGATGGTCGGCGGCGAAGGCCGCGGCATCGGCGACCAGAAGTCGCTCGCCAATCCCTATCAGCGCGTGAACAGCTATGCCCGCGCGAGCTTCGAGGTCGGCGATGCGACGTTCTGGATCGACGGCCTCTATAGCCGCATCTGGGCCAAATATCCCTTCTATGCCGAATATGGCAATTACACGCTGAAGGCCTCGAACCCCTATCTCGACGGCATCCGCAGCCAGCTCGGCGCGGGAGAGACGACGGTCAAGATCGGCCGCGTCTTCGAAGATTACGGCATGCGCACCTTCGATTATTACCGCCAGAACGTCGAAGGCGGCATCGGTGTCGACGGCAGCTTCGCCGACGGAGCATGGCGCTATTCGGCCTATTACAACCATGGCGAACTGCGCAACATGCAGAGCTATCACAACCAGATCGTCGGCTCGAAGATGACCGAGGCGCTCGACGCGGTCCGCGTCGGCGACAGCATCGTCTGCGCGGTCGCGCTGACCGATCCGACCACCGCCTGCCGTCCGCTGAACATCCTCGGCGCGGGCCGTGCCGATCCCGCCGCGATCGACTATGTGTTCGGCGACCTCGCCAAGGTCGTCTACACGACCAAGCTCGACAGCATGGGCGCCAGCCTGCGCGGCGACCTCTTCTCGACCTGGGCCGGCCCGGTCTCGGTCGCGTTCGGCGGCGAGGCGCGCTGGGAAAAGCAGGTGACGAACAGCATCGACCCGATTTCGACGGCGCGCGGGTTCAGCCGCTTCAACTTCTCGCCGCTCGACGGCGGCTTCAACGTGCAGGAAGGCTTCGGCGAAGTCGCGGTGCCGCTGCTCGACCAGCCGTTCAGCAAGCTCGATTTCAGCGCCGCCGCCCGCTACAGCCATTACAGCACCAGCGGCGGCATCTGGTCGTGGAAGCTCGGCGCCACCGACCGCATCTTCGACAATCTGCTGCTGCGCGTGTCGCGCTCGCGCGACATTCGTTCGGGCAGCCTGGCCGAACTGTTCACGACGCGCACGACCACCTTCTCGACCGTGTCGGAAGATGGTCAGACCTATAGCGTCACGCGCTACGGCGGCGGCAACCCCAACCTGAAGCCCGAAGTCGGCAGCACGCTGACGATCGGGGCGGTCTTTACCCCGACCTTCCTGCCGGGCTTCAATCTCGCGGTCGATTATTTCGACATCAAGCTGCGCGACGCGATCACCTCGCCGAACGCCCAGGACGTCATCACCGCGTGCGGCAACGGCAACCAGAACGCCTGCTCGCAGATCACGCGCGACGGCCAGGGCCGCCCGACCGAGATCAACTCGACCTATCTGAACCTGGCGCAGTACAAGACCAGCGGCGTCGACATCGAGGCGAGCTATCAGCAGCCGGTCGGCGGCGGTACGCTTCGCCTGCGCGCACTGGCGACCTATGTGTCGAAGGTCGTGATCGACGACGGCATCTCGGTCATCGATCGCGCCGGCGACGTCGGCGACGTCACCTTCGGCACGCCGCACTGGCGCGGGACCGGCAGCGTTACCTACGGCAGCGATAACGCGAGCTTCACGGCGCGCGTCCGCTATGTCGGCGGCGGAGAATATAACCATCTGCTGAACATCGCGAACAACGACACCTCGGCCCGGGTCTATGTCGACCTCAACGCGCAGGTGAATGTCGACGAGCGCTTCACGCTCTTCGCCAACGTCAACAATCTGTTCGATCGCGATCCGCCGTTGAGCCCGGCGGGATCGATCCATTATGACTCGATCGGCAGCTATGTGACGGTCGGTGCCAAGCTCCGCCTCTGATCGCCCCCGGATCATAGGCAAGGAAAAGGGCGGGCATCGCACGATGCCCGCCCTTTTTTTCGTCCCCCTCCGGCGCGAGGACCGAAGGGGAAGCCTTATCGGATCATTGGACGCCCGCGGTCGCGAGCAGGATGCCGAGGCCGACGCTGGCGCCGTGCACGCTTTTCGTCTTTTCGACGTCGATCCACTCGTCGAGCGAATGGCCGCGTTCGGCATGTCCGCCCGAACCGATCGTGATCGCGGGGATGCCGAGGCTCATCGGGATATTGGAATCGGTCGAGGAATAGGAGGCGATGGGGGTCAGGCCCTTGGCGCGGATGATCGCTTCGGCGTTGCGAACGACCTCGGCGGTCGCGGGCGTCTGCCCCGCCGGGCGATCGCCGATCAGCTTGACGTCGGCGGTCACCGGCCCCTCCTTGATCGACCGCGCGGCATTCTCGTCCGCGACGCTCTTTTTGACGATCGCGAGGAAAGCCTGCTCGACCTTGGCGAGTTCCTCCGGATTCTCCGAACGCATGTCGAATTCCATGAAGACCTCGTTCGGGATCGAATTGACCGAGGTGCCGCCGCCCGTGACGCTGGCGGAATAGGTGGTCTTGGGCTTGGCGGGCACCGGAATCCTGTAGAAATCGACGACCGTCTGGCTCATCGCGACCATCGGATTGACGAGGCCGAAGGCGCCATAGCTGTGCCCGCCCGGTCCCTTGTAGGTGATGCGGTAGCGCCGCGATCCGACGCCGCCGGTGACGATGCGCGCCGGATCGGTGCCGTCCATCGAGATGAAGGTCTTGATACGGTCCTTATATTTGCCCTTGGCCATCATATAGCGGACGCCGCGCAGGTCGCCGGGGCCTTCCTCGCCGACATTGCCGACGAAGACGATGTCCTGCCGCACCTTGACGCCGCTTTCCTTCATCGCCCGCGCATAGGCGAGCAGAACCGCCAGGCTGCGCGTATCGTCGCCGATGCCCGGGGCGTGAAGCTGCGTGCCTTCGCGGCGAACCTTGATCGGCGTGCCTTCGGGAAAAACCGTGTCGAGATGGGCCGCGATCATCACGACCGGACCGCCCGCGGGCCCGGTGCCGCGATAGACACCCGTGACATTGCCTTCCGGATCGATTTCGACATCGCTCAGCCCCGCATCCAGCAGCATATCGCGATAGGCGGCTGCGCGCGCGGCTTCCTTGAACGGCGGCGCTGGGATTTCGGTGAGTTTGACGATCTCCGCCACGAGGCGATCATGATCGCGGTCCAGAATTTTGGCCGACTCTTCATAAGCTTTCGCCTTCAAGACCGCTTCCGGCCTTGATGGGTCCGCCGCCATGGCGACATGGGGCAAGGACAGGATCGCGGCCAGAGGAACGAGAGCGGTGCGTCGCATGAAAAGCCTTTCGCTGAGGAGATTGCCTCTGTCTCTGAAGGGCTTGCGAAAAGCGTGTCAAGCGAACTCATCGCAATTGCGGTGGAATGATCGATGCGTGACGGACGATGCGAAGAATCGCGCCGTTTAACCGGCGAAATCGGCCATTTTTCGGTTCGACGAACATGGTTGCCGAGCCGGAATCGAACAACTCAAAGTTTCTGATTTTATTACAATCACATATTGAGTTCGTGCGACGTGGATGCCCCCAATTAGGCCCCGAGAATTTTTTCCTTCAGAAGTAATCGAACCGACTCCCAAGTGCATTGCGCAGTAATCCATGCGCGATGCTATTCCCGATACGCGAGCGCGACTCTGCGACACCGTGCGAGTGCGCGTCCGATATGCTTCTCGACGGCCTTGCTGCTGATACCAAGTTCGTCGGCGATATTCCGATATGTCATCCCGCGCAGGCGGTGCATCAGGAAGATGCGCCGAGTCTTTCGCGACAGGGGGCGAAGCGCCCGCCGGTAGGCCCTCCGCAATTCCATTGCTTCGACATGCCGTTCCTGCTCGGGCGCCACGGGTGCATCGCAGGTTTCGTCGAACTGACAGGCGGTGCCTCCCTCGCGCATAATCTTGCGCGCTCGCTCGATCAGCAGATTGTGCGCTATTCGCGCCAGATAGGGGCGAGGATATTCGACCCGATCGAACGCGCCACTGCGGAGCAGCCGCGTGAAAGCTTCCTGCACAAGATCGGGCGCGGCATCACGCCCGATCCTCCTCCGGAAATAATGGAACAACCACCCTCGCTCAGCGCGATAGAAGGCCGCGAAATCAGTCCCCGAACCGGGCGAGGCACGAGTTTCCGCCCGTTCTCGAACGTCGGCGGCGCGGTCGCGCCCGATATATGCCCCGGTCAACATTGCGCGGTAGCCGCAGCACGGCAGCGCGCAAGGGCCTGCACCATATGGTAATCGACGGTCGCGATGCTGATGCCGAGGCCCGCCGCGATCTCCTTGTAGCTCATGCGCTTCACCCGGCGCATCACGAATACACGCCGGGTCTTCGGCGGCATGGCGCGAACAGTCTGCCGATAGAGACGAAACAGGTCGATCGCTTCGATCCGCCATGTCTGACTGGCGCGCGACGTCGCATCGCGCTCGTCGTCGAAGGGAAAGAAGATCGGCATGCCATGCCGTTTCCGGCGCGCGCGATCGATCAGCATGTTGCGGGTAATCCGCGACAGATAGGCGGCCGGATTCTCCACACGGCCCAGCGCCTCGCTGCGCAGAAAGCGCGCGAATACCTCCTGCACCAGATCGGGCGCTTCGTTGGGGCCGACCCGGCGCCGCAGTTTACGCAGCAGGCGCCGATACTCGGCGCGATAGAAGTCCTCGAAGGCGGCGGTCGAAGCGGGCGCAGTCATGGCCGCGCTCCCTTGCGTTCGCGCTCGTTGAGCGGCGCATCGCGCGAGGCGCGATAGAGGGTGATGCCTGCTTCGATCCGGTCGAGGATGAAAGTGTCACGCTCGGCCTTGGCGATGCGAATGTCGGCGCGGGAATAGAGTTCGAGGCTGACCGCGCAGCGATCGCCAAGCTCGCTGCCGATGATTTCGCGGGCGCGGGTCCAGCAACATTCCTCTTTGAAGAGCGGATGATTGACGACGATCCACAGTTCGTAATCGGAAAAGTTGATCGTCTGGTCGTCTTCATACCACGACCGCCGCGCATAGGGGCCGATCAGGATGATCCGCCTGATCTGGCCCGGCTCGGGGGCCTGCACCTGATCGGGATCGAAGAAAGCGCGCAGGATGCGCGTGATCCGCTCGATCTGGCCCTGCTTGCGGCGGATGAGATGGTCGACGCGCGCCATCACGACTTCGCGCGCGTAGAAGTCTTTTGGTGTCGGGGTAGTCATTTGCAGCTCGCACAGCGGCGGTCCGCGCAATCGCGCGCGAATGTGCAAGCGGTGTCCGCTGTACGCCGCTAAAGCGGTCTACAGCAACTGTCCGACCTCGGCCGGACCTGCGTGATGCTGGCAGGATAATCCTCGGTATGGCCGCCAGTCACTCCATCCCGTGGGCGGGATTATGTCAGAATCGGGGACTCCCGGCAAGCCAGTGGGCGGCGCGCTATGCGGACGCCGTCGCCTTTTCGAGTTCGGCGATGCGACCGGTGCAGACCTGATGAACGACGCGGCCGAGTTCTTCGACCCGTTCGCCGAGCCAGGTCAGCTCTTCTTCGCTGATCCGGTAGTGCTTGGAATAGCGAGCCTTGGTGTAAGCTTCCTTGAGCTTCTGGAACATCGCCCGCTCGCGATGTGTCGCTTCTGGCCAGATGCCGAAAAGACGTCGATCCTGACCTTCGGCGAGGGAACGCAGGAAGGCGATATTGTGGTTATATGGCGAGTAATATGTCAGCGTTAGAAGCGCGCAGGCGTAAATATTCTCCGTTGCCTGATGCAATAGGAAGGCAGCTTTCTTCCAGCTTTCCCGCCCCATGTAGAATTTGTATCCCTCAAGGAATTCAGCGGCGCTCGCGACGTGTTCCTCGAAATACTCTTTGGCTGCGGATAGCGCTTGTTCCGGTGTCTTGGGCTTAGGCGTCGCCAACTCACGGTCATCGGCCTCGTAAAGCGCAATCCCGTCCTTCGCGACCTCCATGAAGAAAACGCGGCCATGCGCGAGCCCGTCGTTCACCTCATGCAGCGAATGGACGATGAAGTTGACCGGCGTCTGGAGCGTCTTTTCGATCGTGTAGGCGCGGATCAGCCGCTCCTCGGCCTTCGCCCAATAGGCGGCGCGGTCTGTCAACTCCTTCTGGCTGACGATGACGAGAATATCATAGTCGGACTTATACTGGTTCGCCGACGTCGGCGCATCAACCCAATCGCCGCGCGCATAGCTGCCGAACAGGATAATCTTGAGAATGCGCGCGCCTTTGCGCGCGCCGGTCGCATTTTCCGTCGCCGTACCAAATTCGTCGAAGATGATTTCGACGATGCGCTCAAGCTCGCGCTGCTTCGCGGCGGGAAGATGATCGATGTCGGTGCGCATAGACCCGCGAATCTTCGAGCAATCGCCGACCATTAGCAAGAGTTATCGCGACCCGTTCCTGTGACACGGCGTCCCCTAGAAATCGGAAATTGACGCAGCGGCTACCCTACGCTGCTCTGACCCAGACCGGACGCGGTGGCGAGAGTATAGAAGGCAAGGAAAAGGATTTCAGGCCGCGACCGGAAGGAGCGGCCCGCACATGGGATCGGGTGGGCGGGCAAACGAAGCGGCCGCCCCTGACAGGGGCGGCCTCGCCGATCGGCGGCTACGCCGCCTCTTTCACCTCCTCGGGGTTCGCCAGTTGATGAAGATAGGCAACGGCGCGTTCGGCATGGGCGGCGGCCTGCACGATGGCGCGCGTGTCGTTTTGCAGCACCTTGATCCAGCTCGCGATGTAGCTGGCATGATCGGGGCGCGGCTCGATGCAAAGCCCAAGGTCGGCGGCAAGGAAAGCGGCGCCCATTTCGGCAACAAGCTCCTCGCGGGCATAGCCTTCGTCGCCCCATTTCTCGCGGCCAAAGCTGCGATCAAGACGACTCTCATGGCGAGTCCAATGCACGGTTTCATGGCCCCTCGTGGTGTAATATCCGTGGGCATCGTGGAACGCGGCGAACGGCGGAAGCTGGATGCGGTCGGCTGACGGGATATAATATGCCTTGTCGCCGCCGTGGTTCACGGTCGCGGGAATGCCGGCAAAGAACGCCTCCGCCGCTTCGATGCGCTCCACCTCCGGCGCGGGTGCCGGCACGACATGAAATCGCTCGGGCAATCCGTCGATCTGCGCCACGTTGAACACGGTATAGGTTTTCAGAAATCGGAACGCCTGTTCCCGGTCCTCGCCGCTGCCCTCGTCCCGCACGGTCTTGCTGCTGTCGCCGTCGTAGACCACGGTTGCGCCATGCTCGCCCTTGCGGACCTGCGCGCCCAAGGCTTGCGCCTGCTTGTAGGTCATCCATGACGGGCTGACGAAACCGGACGCCTGCGCCTCGATCCACAATAGCAGCACATTGATCCCGCGATAGGGCTGGCCGGTGGCGCGCAAGGGGCGGGTCTGGCCTGATGCCGCCATTTCGCCGCCACTCCACGGTTTGAGCCACGGGCGAGTGCCCTGCTCAAGCTCGGCCAAGATGCGGTCCGTGATGCGGCTGTGAGGGTCTTGCTTGGTCATGATGTTCACTCCCTTCCGATCCGCGCAGGGGTCATGCCGCGCATGACCCCTGCCGACCCGGCGAGGGGCGGAGAGAGTGGGGGCAAGGTCCGGTGCCGGGGGTGGTGCGGGCGCAGCGCAGTGAGCCACGGCCCCAAAGCGGCACCTTGCAGGGAGAGAGAGGCAGCGCCTCTTTCTTCCTCGATCAAATGTTGAAGGTGCGCCGCCAGCGGCGCTCAATGCGGGGCGGGCTTGCCCACCCTATTCCGAGTCAGGGATTGTCATCCGAAGGGGCGGAAACCCCGCATGGGGGTTCCGTCGCGCCAGCGATAAAGCCCGGCCCGTAGGGGACGCCAAAAAACCGCCGATATTGAATAGGTGTTGGCTATTTCGCTTCGACGTGCGCCCAGTCGATGCGGAGCCGGTTGCCCTTGATCTCGCCTTTGGGAAGGGCCTTGCGGTCGATCAGTTTGCCCCGCACCTCGAAATCGGCGTTGATCTTCACGATCAGCACTTTGCTGAAATGGCGCTCAAGATTGATCTCGACGACATCGCAATTCTTGAATGGCGTGATGGTTTTCACTTCCACGAAATGATTGCCGAGACGGCCATCCGACCCTTTGGCGTAATTGCGATGCAGCTTGATGCCGTGCGTGATCGCGCCATACAACTCGCCTATGTCGCCATAGACTTGCAGGTGCCTGCCGGTGAGATAGAGTATTCCTCGGCGGTGCCGATCAGCGATTCAAACACCGGGACCAACGACAGGTCGGCGTTGGGATAGCGGGCGCGCCATTCCTTATACTGGATTTGCTGGTTGATCTCGTCCCAGCTCACCCACTCGCCATCATCCCAAATGGCGTTGTCCGGGCCTAGCCCATCCGTCATTTTCCGCCTCGCGTGGGGAACAGCACTTTCGCAAGCGCGTCGGTCAGCTCGCGCCGCTTGTCGTCGGGCAGCTTGCCAAGATTGCGCTGCTTCCACAGGACGGCGGGCAGGTTCTGCGCGTCGGCGATACCAAGAAGATTCCAGTCCGGCTCTCCCCGCTTGAAGCCGAGCAGAAAATGCCGGTGATCGTCGGGCATATCATCGACCATCGCGGCGATGATCGTCTCGCGCGCGGCTTCAAGCTCGGTAAGCGCGACCGGCTCCTGCGTCATTCCGGCGAAACCGCGCTCGAACTCGTAGCCGAGCGGCTTGCGGGTCGGGGCCAGGACTTCGGCCATCGGGCGGTTATGACGGGCAAGATAGACGAGGAAGGCGCGGCGCAATTCGTCCGTCACGGCCTCGTTTGCCAGCAGGTCGCGCACGTCAAAAAGGTCGCGGGGATGCTGGCGGTCAAGCGCCGCCACGATCTTGCCTGCGTAGAGGTCGGCGAAGGACACGACCTGTATTTCGGCAAAGCCGAAGGCATCTTCGACGGCGGGCGTCACCCCCGTCACGACGGGATCGTAAACGGTGCCGCGCAGCACCGGCGTCACCTCAATCTTGATTTGCACGTCGTCGGCGCGGACGATCAGCTTGGTTACGATTTTCTCATCAGCCGAGCGCGAGGCATTGGCCCGGCTTCTCTTTATCCCCTTTTCGATCCGCTCCTTGATGCGCAGCATGGCGGCGTCAATCGCGGCAAGCGAAGCGGCGCGATCCTCGACCGGCAGATAGGTCAGGTCGATGTCCACCGAGAGACGCGGCAGGTCGCGCACGAACAGGTTGATGGCGGTGCCGCCCTTGAGGGCAAATATCTTCTCCTCCGCCACGAAGGGAAGCGTACGGATAAGAAGGGCGACTTGCTGCCGGTAGGTGTCGAGAAATGTCATGACGATCAATGCGCCTCAAGATCGGCGGGAACGGTGATATTGTAGCGCGGGTTGAGCTTGCCGCCTTTGACGAGGACGCGCTTGCCCGCACCAAGATCGACGCGGGACGTGTCGAGGCGGGATAGCCACGCATGGCGGTGACGGTCGGCGAAGAACAGAAAGAGCCGCTTCACCTTCACGCTGGCGCAAGCCTCAAGGAGCGTTTGCAGGCGGCGTGGGCTCAAATCGCTCAAGCCTTCCATCAGGGCATCGACCTGATGGAAGCTCTCATGCTCGGGCAGTTCGTCGAGCAATTCGAGGACGGCGCGTTCCTTGCTGGAATAGCGGATGGGCAGGGTCAGACCGGCGGCGCTGACCATGACTGGCGCGGGTTCGGGCGGTGCATCAGCATCGCCGGGAAACAGGCGCAGGCTGTTGTGCCAGCGAAAGGCCACGTCGAGCGGCAGGCTGGCCAGCCAGGTCGGCGGATGCTTCGGCCCGTAAAGGTGCACTTCCCGCACCGCCGCCGACAGATAATGAGCATAGCCCTGCTGTTCGAGCGCGGTGCGCCCACCAACGGCGAGCGGCAGGTCGAGCACGCTTTGAAGCGAGATAACGACCTGCTGCCATGTCAGGGGGCTACGCGAGCGGCGATAGACGCGCCGCGCGGGGCTATCGAGCCAACCGGCGCGGACATATTGGCTGCGCAGGGCCGATGAATAGCCGTGGGCTTGCATCCACGCGGCATCGGCAAGCAAACCCTCGGGGAGTTCCTGCTGGAGCCGGTTTAACTTGCTGTCAAAACGCGTAGCCATGCTTAGCATTTTGACAGATTCGTAAACCACTGTCGAGTTTATAATTCTACCAAAACGCTAAGTCTCACTTAGCGTTTCGTGCCATCCATAAACCCCCATCTCTAATCACCGCATATCCTGCGGCGAATAGGGCGGCTATTCACCGCAAAGGCGCGGGAAACCTAGCGTCTGCCGGTCAGGCGGCGGCTCATCACGTCGAAAGCGTCCTCGTCCTCCTCGGCCTCGTCAAAGCGGCTCAGGCGAATGACGGGTTCAAGATGCAGCAGGGAAATGGTGAAGTCATATTGATCCGAGGCGAGGGCGATTTCCTCGCATGGTTCGGCGAACCAGACATCACCATCATGCGCCACCTGTCCCCGGCTCCGCTCCAGCAAGTCCGGCTGTGCGGCGAGCGATGTGGCGGGCAAGGGGATCGGCGAGCGTCCCACGGTCTTGAAATAATGATCTGCCCCCTTCTGAGTGGTCCAAAATTGATGATATTTTGGACGACGAAGGAGATACGGAATGCCGAGCAAGAAGCATCGCCCGGAAGAGATTATTGGCAAGCTGCGTGAAGCGGAGGTTGTGCTGGCGCAGGGCGCCACGACCGCCGAGGCGTGCCGTCGGATCGCGATCAGCGAGCAGACCTACTATCGTTGGCGCAAGGAATACGGCGGCCTGAAGACCGATCAGGCGCGCCGGATGAAGGACCTGGAGAAAGAGAATGCGCGGCTTCGCCGTGCGATATCCGACCTGACGCTGGACAAGCTGATCCTGCAGGAAGCTGCCCGGGGAAACTTCTGAGCCCCGCGCGCCGAAGGCGCTGTATCGACCACATCAGAAGGATGATGCCGGTGTCCGAGCGGCGGCTCTGCCGCGTGCTCGGGCAATACCGATCGACACAGCGCAAGGCGCCTCGCGGGGCGGATGACGAAGCCGCTCTCACCGAGGATATCATCGCGCTGGCCCGGCAATATGGTCGCTATGGCTATCGCCGGGTGACGGCGTTGCTGCGCGATGCGGGGTGGCATGTGAACCGCAAGCGGGTCGAGCGCATCTGGCGGCGCGAGGGGCTCAAGGTGCCGCAAAGGCAGCCGAAGCGCGGGCGGCTGTGGCTGAACGACGGATCGTGCATCCGGCTCCGGCCGGAATATCCCGGGCATGTCTGGTCCTACGACTTCGTCGAAGGGCGGACCCACGATGGTCGCAAATACCGGATCCTGTCGATCATCGACGAGGCGAGCCGGGAGTGCCTGGCGCTGCCGGTCGCGCGCAAGCTCAGGAGCGATGACGTGCTGGCGGCACTCGCCGAGCTGTTCGTCGCGCGTGGGCCGCCGGCCCATATCAGGTCGGACAATGGTCCGGAGTTTATCGCGACGGCGGTGCAGCAATGGCTCGCCCAGATCGGCGTGAAGACGCTCTACATCACGCCCGGATCGCCATGGGAGAATGGCTATTGCGAAAGCTTCAACGGGTCGCTGCGCGATGAACTGCTCAACGGCGAAATCTTCTACTCGCTCGCCGAGGCTCGTATCCTGATCGAGGCGTGGAGGCGTCATTACAACACCGTCCGGCCGCACAGCTCGCTGGGATATCGACCACCGGCGCCAGAGGCTGTTCCATCGCCAGTGTCGCCCTCCGGTTCCGCTTCGCTCCACCTACGGCCAACACTGGCGATGGAGGCGTCAATGCACTAACAATCCGATCGGACCACTCGGTGGGGGCCGGTCAGGTGACGCGGTCGAGCAGCGCCGTGGTCATCTTGGGATCGCCGAACACGGTCGGCCATTCGCCGAAGGCGAGGTTCGTGGTGATGATGACGCTGGTCCGCTCATAAAGCTTGCTGATGAGGTGGAACAGCAACTGCCCTCCCGAGCGGGCGAACGGCAGATAACCGAGCTCGTCGAGCACGATCAGGTCGAGCCGCGACAGCTGCGCCGCCAGGGTCCCGCCTTTGCCGATCCGGGTCTCCTCTTCGAGGCGTGTCACCAGATCGACGGTGTTGAAGTAGCGGGCGCGAGCGCCCCTTCGCACGACATTGGCGGTGATCGCGATGGCGAGGTGGGTCTTGCCTGTCCCCGTGCCGCCGACCAGCACGATATTGCGGCGAGGCGGGAGGAAGGAGCCATCGTGAAGGGAGCGGATCATCTCCTCATTGATCGGTGTGCCCTCGAAGCTGAACCGCTCCAGGTCCTTCACCACGGGCAGCCTCGCAGCCGTCATCCGATAGCGGATGGAGGCTGCATCCCGGTGGGTCGCCTCAGCACGGAGCAGGTCGGTCAGTATCTCCATGGTGGTGCGCTTGCGCTGGAGGCCGGTGGTGACCGCCTCGTCGAACGCCGCCGCCATGCCCTTGAGTCCGAGGCCGCGCATCGTGTCGATCATATCATGCCGCTGCATCATAGCCTCGCAGCAGATCATAGCGGGCACAGTCGGCGAGCGGAGGATGCTGCAGCATCCGGTCTTCCGAAGTGACGATGCTGTGGGGTGTCGCCGGCTCGCGGCGCCGGGAGAGGATGTTGAGGATCAGCTCGTCGCTGGCCGTTCCGTTCGCCAACGCTTCGCGCACGGCAGCCTCTACCGGCTCCAGGCCATCGGTGAGCACCGCCGAGAGGACCCGTACGAACCTGCGATCGGCCTCGTCCCCGGTGCCGAGCCTTCGCCGTAATCGGTGCAGGGCGGGCGGCAGATCCCAGTCCTGGAACGGTGCGCCGTTACGCAGCGCGCCGGGCTTGTGCGCGAGGACCGGCAGATAATGCCAGGGATCGTATATCGTGCGGTTCCGACCGAAGTGGCGCTCATGCTCCCCGACGATCGCATCGCCGCAGCGTATGACGATGCGATCGGCATAGGAGCGCACCTGAACGGTCCGGCGTGCGGCCGTCGACATGACCGAGTAGCGGTTGCGATCGAAGCTGATGAGGCAGGTGCCGGTGACGGCATGCTCGCTCTCATGGAAGCCGTCGAACGGTGCCAGGATCGGCTGCAGGGCCGGTCGCTCCATATCCAGCGCCTCGGCGACGGTAATATCCCCGCGTTCGGGATGGGCATGATGCTCGGCCCAGCGCCGGCACTCGGCCTCCAGCCACCCGTTGAGCTCGGCCAGGCTGGCGAACCGGAGTCGCGGCTGGAAGAAGCGGCCTCGGATCGTCTGGACCTGCTGCTCGACCTGGCCCTTCTCCCATCCCGCCGCCGGCGAGCAGGCGGTCGGCTCGACCATGTAATGATCGGTCATGATCAGGAAGCGGCGGTTGAACACACGCTCCTTGCCGGTGAACACGGCCGTCACCGCCGTCTTCATATTATCGTAGATACCGCGTCGCGGCACACCGCCGAAGAACGCGAACGCCCGGGCATGGGCATCGAACAGCATCTCCTGGCCCTCGCGCGGATAGGCCCGGACATAGGGTGCGCGCGAGTCGCAGAGACGCATATGCGCCACCTTCACCCGCATCGGCTTGCCGGCGATCTCCACATCCTCGTGGCTCCAGTCGAACTGGTAGGCCTCACCCGGCTGGAAGGTCATCGGGATGAACGCCGGTGCGCCTTCGCCAGCATCCTTCCGCCGCGCAGCACGCCAGCGCGCCGCATAGCGGCGCACCGCATCATAGGATCCATCGAACCCCTCGCGCACCAGCAGGTCATGGATACGCGTCATCCGTAGCCGATCGCGGCGGCCGCGACCTTCGTTCTCCTCAAGCAGCGCATCGAGACGATCCTGATAAGGACCGATCCGCGGCAGCGGCTGGACTTTGCGCTGATAGTTGAACGCCGCCTCCGGCGACCGGATCGCTTTGCGGACGACCTTCCGCGACAAACGAAGGTCACGAGCGATCGCCTTGATCGCCTTACCCGCTGCATGCTCACGCCGAATCCGAACCACTGTCTCCACGATCAACATCCCGTTCTCGCCAACTGATCAAAACCAGTCGGCCGACTAAATCCCCGGGATGAAGGGGTCCTTTTTGCACGCCGATCACCCCACGAAGGGGGTGCCTATTGCACGCTGATCCTCATATCTGGGAACGAGGCGCGCGGATCTCATCAAGGCCTGGCCGCAACAGCGGCCCACTCGCGAGAGGCCGGATACATTTGTGCAGACTGGCACCGTCAACACCAATCGACCCTTGCATGGACAGGGCGGGTCATACATTTTTTGCCAGGAGATCCTTCAACGCCACGTTGTCCAGCATCGTGTCGGCCAGCAGTCGCTTGAGCTTCGCGTTCTCGCTCTCAAGCTCCCTCAGCCGACGGGCCTCGGACACCTCCAGCCCGCCATACTTCGACTTCCAGTTGTAGATCGTCGCTTCCGACACCCCGTGCCGCCCGGGCTACGTCAGCAGTCTTCGCGACTGCCTCCGCCTCCTTCAGCACGCCAATGATCTGCTCCTCTGTAAACCTCGATCTCTTCATCTCGTCCGTCCTTCTCGTAGGGCCGGACTCTAATCAAGCTTGGAGGAAAATCAGGGGGTCACGTCAACGTGAACGCATCCCAGCGGCGCAACATATAGTTGATCGCCTTGGCGAGATCGTGATTGCGTGAAAGCTTGGCAAGCTGGGCGGTCATCCATTTCAGGCTACGGCGTCGGGATGAGCCTTTGCGAAAGCCTCCAATGCCCCACAGTTCTTGTCGATTCTTTCGAGAATCGGGAATTGCGCCATATCGACCTCAAAACGGCGCGCATTGTATATCTGCGGGATCAGGCAGCAATCCGCGAGCGTGGGCGCATCGCCAAAACAAAAGCGCGCCTGTTGTCCATTGTGCGCTGAAATGATCGCTTCGAGCGCCTCGAACCCCTCGCAGATCCAGTGCCGGACCCACTCGTTCTTGGTTTCATCGGACAGACCCAGCGGGCCAACGAGATATTTGAGAACGCGCAGGTTGTTCAAAGGGTGAATGTCGCAGGCGACAGCAAGCGCGCATTGTCGGACAAAGGCACGATCCTTCGGATCATCCCTGGGCAGCAACGGTTTTTCCGGATAGACCTCATCCAGATATTCGAGAATGGCCGCCGATTGGGCCAAAGACCAACCATCCCCGGTTTCCAGCACTGGGACGAGCTTTGCCGGATTGAGGGAGGTGAATGGCTCCGACATTTGCTCGTCCTTGCGGAAGTTGACCGGACAAGACGTGTAGTCCAGACCCTTCAGGTTGAGCCCAATCCGGACGCGGTATGATGCAGAGCTACGAAAAAATTCGTAGAGTTTCAGCATGGGATCGGGTTCCTAGATCGGGTAGATGATCGCATTGGGGATCATCTCGCTGTCGATGACGCACACCCTCTTGGCGAACTTCAATGCGCCGTCTTCCTCGACGATTTCATCGAAATAACGACCGACGCAGAAGACCTCACTCAACTTATCCAGCTTGGTGCGAAAGACGCTGAAATTGGCCTCGCACTGCACGAGCCTGCCCTTGCCTGATGCACTGTCCTCGACGCTGGAGACGAAGGGCAAACCGGTTATGTTGCGTTGATGATAAGGGTCATGGAAAATGGTTTGCGTAATACCATAGGCGCGATCCTTCATCATTCCCTTGCTGCTCAGGACAAGAGTGGAAAGCGGCAGATTTTTTTCGAAATTTTCGCGCGCGGTGATACGGTAGTATGGTTCCGATGAAAAAATATCTACCCAGGATTCAAACTCACGCTGGTTTATCGCTCTTTCGTAGGAGGCATAAAGCTGCGCTATCCTATTCAATTCAAAATTGTCAGGCATCTTAAACCTCCATTACCTCGCGCCAGTATTTATACATGCCGCGGATCAGGTTCTCGCTTGCAATGACGTTGGCTTCTTCGGTACCACGCCCACCCATGAGCGCAATCATCCGATCCGACGGATTGGCCGAGAAGCCTTCCTGAGAAAATTCGAGCACCTCTCCATCATCGGCAGAGACATAGCCCGAAGGACCAAACAGATTGGCCTGCTTGAGCCTGCGCGCATGCATTTCCTCGTCGTCGTCCTCAAAGCGGAAGTGAGTCCAGACAAAGTCAAAGGCATTCGGTCCGGATGGCTGGATATGCCGGGTGGAAAGGCTGTTGACCTGCTGCTGGATGATGACGCTTGGGAACAAGGTCATCATAGTTGCCGTATATTCGCCCCACCATTCCTCATGGACGATGTCGATCTGGCTGGGATCGTTAAGGGCCATGTCCGCCTTGAAGCTCGTGACACCGGAAACGAGCTCGGCCTGCGCTTGCTGAACACTGCGCGTGCCCGCCATCACGGCATGGCGCTTTGTCGGATCCATCAGGAGCCTCATTTTGCTGTCAGCGCGCCACAGACCGAAGGTCACGAACCAGGTGTGCAGAAGGCCCGCATGATAAGGATCCTTGATGTTCTCCATCATCAACTTCCAGTTGGAAGGGATCCTCTGTTTGTTGTAGCCAAGGATGACGAGCTTGCGGCCATCGAATATCCGGTCGAAATAGCGCAACACCTCTTCGCCAAGATAATCTTCGAAACTCTCGACATCCTGATCGAAAGAACCGAAGATCACGCCCCCGCGTGTCGCAATTTTCAGCTTGCGAAGGCCATTTTCTTCCCGTTTGAAATCGGAAGGCATACCCCCGGAAAGCTTGCCGTCCTGGCGCAGTCCGCGCTGGTAAGGCACGCCGCGCAGATTGCCTTGCAGATCATAAATCCACTGATGATAGGGGCAGACGAATTCCCCAACATTGCCATCGCGAGCCCGGCAGAATTTCATCTTGCGGTGTGCGCACAGGTTTTCAAAGCCGTTGATCGCACCGCTCTTGTCGCGCACGACGATGACCGAACGCTCCCCGATGACCGTGCGTTTGAAATCGCCCGGATTGGGAATTTCTGCCTCAAGCCCAAGGTAACACCAGTGCCCGTTGTAAAAGAGACGTTCCAGTTCACGCTCGTAAACCTCTCTATCGGTATAGATGCTGAGAGGAATAGTCGCGCAATCTCCGCCTTCCCATCCGATCGCTTCTTTCAGGTCATCCTGTTTCATTGCCTTAACCTCCGGTCATCTATCCTGCTTGGGCTCGGTGATGAGCACCTCGATGGGCCGCAATTGCGTGATCGTTCCCACCATCTTGTCGCCGGGTGTTACCGGACCGACCCCGGCAGGCGTTCCGGTCATCAACACATCGCCTGGTTCAAGCGTGTCAAATTGCGAGAGAAAGGCGAGGCTCTCCGCCACGCCCCAAAGCATCATGGAAGTTCGGCTCTCCTGGCGGGCCTCGCCATTGACGGTGAGGACGATCTGCGAATCCGGCCACTCCTTGGCTTGACGGATCGCTCCGATCGGCGCTGATCGGCTGAAGGATTTGCCAAGCTCCCAAGGGCGCCCCTTTTCCCGCGCTTCGAGCTGCAGGTCGCGCCGGGTCATGTCGAGGCCCACAGCATAGCCGAAAATGGCTTCGATCGCCTCTTCCTGTGTGGCGTTTTGCAATGGCGCCCCCAGCACGGCCACCAGTTCGAGCTCATAGTGGAAATTGCTGGTCTGCGGTGGATATTCGAGTTCGATCGGATGGGCTGCATCCACCGCTGCATTGGCCGGCTTCATGAAGAAGAACGGCGGCTCGCGTTCATCCCGCCCCATTTCCCGGGCATGGGCCGCGTAATTCTTTCCCACACAGTAGATACGGTTGACCGGAAAGCATTTATCGCTCTCCTCGATCGTCAAGGTAGGAGATGGCGGAAGTTCAAAGCAAAGTTCTCTCAAGATAATTCCCCTGAAAATTCAGTCATGCACGTTACAATCGCGCCTCGCGCCACAAGCCGAGCATTTTCTGGACGGGCCGGTCCGAATAGCTGTAGAGAACCGTCTCTTCGGCCGCAGCGATTTCCAGCTGATGCCAAGAAGGCACGATGAAAATATCGTTCTGTGCGAAGGGGAATTCCTGGCCTTCGATAAAGGAAGTTCCTCGCCCCTCGAGGCAGACATAAATTGTTGAATCCGTGCAACGATAGCCTCGCGTGCGCATCCCTCGGGGCAAGAGCTGGAGAAATGCTCCGATCGTCGGGATGGGGGAGGAGCCCGTCGTCGGATCGATATAGCGAAGCTTGTATCCAAAATGGTCATCGGTCGGCGAACTGGCGATCTTTTCGACCGATCGGAGCGCATCGACATAGGGATAAACGAAGAGCTTGGTGGCCATCCCCTGCTCGCCTTCGAAATCGACGGGCAGCATGTTGCTACCGTAACGCGCACGCGCATCGCCCTCCGGTCTCTGAACGATCTGCGATTTTTCCGGAGCGCCCTCGCGAAAACCGGCGTTCAGCAATTCAACGATCGGGATATCGAGCCCGTCGAGCCAGATGACTGGCTGGTCACCTTCATTGCCATGATCGTGATAGGTCCAGGCCGGCGTAATGATGAAATCCCCGCGCCGCATGGTCGTGCGCTCGCCATCGACGGCCGTATAGGCTCCCTCCCCCGACAAGACGAGGCGGAGAGCCGATTGCGTGTGGCGGTGCGCAGGAGCCACCTCGTTGGGGAGGATCAGTTGAAGGCCCGCATAGAGACCGTCGCTAATGCGCGATTGCCCGCGCAAGCCCGGATTTTCCAGCACCAGAACCCGGCGCTCGGCCTCTTCTGCCGAGATCAGATCGCCCGCCTCCATGAGATAGTCCCGCGCCTGGGCAAAATCCCATTTGTAGGCTTGCGCGCGAGGAGTGGGCGTTTCGGGAACGAGCGCTCCGAGCACTTCCCACAAGGGGGTAAGGTTGTGAGGATCAATTTTTTCATAAAATGCCTGGCGGATATTGTGCCCTTGGCTCGCCGTCTTACCATCAGGAGACATTGACGCCCTCCTCTTCAACAAAATTGATCTCGGCCTCGGTGAAAAATATTGCGTCCTGATCGAGGCCAGCTTTCATCAGGCTCATCATGAGGGGCAAAACAGCGAAGCCGGGGGCGAAGACATTGGCCTGCTCCGCCTTGATCCGATGGCGTTCGAGCTGGATGAAATCGATCATCTCGGTCGTCGAACCACGTCGGCTGGTCAGCCTCATCGATGCCTTCGGCTGCGGTCCGTTGAACACGACGAGCTCGCTATTGGGCAGATGTTGCGTGCACAAATTGCAGATACCGTCGACCAGGTGCATGAAGGAAGCCGACGGCTGCAACAGAAACTGCACCGCTCGGTTCGGATTCTGCGCGATCAGCGCCTCAACGATCGAGCGCACCGCGACCATTCCAGGGCCAACCCCGCAAACCAGGGCAGCGGCCTCGTCTTGCGGCAGGACATAGCCCTTTCCGATGGGTCCGACGAGCTTGAATTCCTGCCCGGCGGATATCCCCTTCTTCAATTCAACAAGGAACTGTGGCGCTGTGTCTGCTTCGACAAGGAAGCTCAGGGTCGACTGACCAGGTGCATTGGCGGGAAACAGGAGAGGGGAGCGCCCCCGATCCATGGCAAGAGCATATTTCTGCCCTGGGAAAAAACGCGCCGGCCTTCGCCCGATATCGAAGTCAAACTGGATGACGTTGGTCTCTATCTCTTCAAGAGCAGTGATCCGGCCGCGATGATACTGGAAGGGGACGTTCACCGCCGGTCTGACCGATGGGAGACGCACCCCCATGTCCATCGAGATGTTTCTTTGGCACGCAAGAAAGGCCTTGTTCTTCTGCATCAGGACAGACTGCTTGTGGCGATCGGGCGCAAACAGATCGAAAGGTTCCACCTCGCACATACCGCAATTGCCGGTCTTGCAGCTGTAAGAAATGGGCAGACCTTCCCGAAGAAGCACGTCGAGCAACCCTTCGCCTTCGTCGCATTGCACGATCCTGCGTATCGGTTTGACTTGGACGATCATGCCGATTTCAGCATTGCATTTCCTTGAGAACAGGATCGTGTCGCGGAAGCGCGACAATTTCAGGAGCCACATCGACGCGCAATTCGCCGATCTCGCTGATCCTCGCCTCGATCCTATCTCCCGCTTCGATGGGCCCGACTCCTTCCGGCGTGCCAGTAAAAATGACATCGCCAGGATTGAGTTGATACATCGAGGAGGCGTATTCGATCAGCTTGGGAACGTCGTAGACAAGATCGCGGGTGTTGGCCTTTTGACGAATCTGGCCGTTGACCCGCAATTCCAGGCCGAGACACCCCGGATCGTCAATCTCGTCCGCTGTGACCATCCACGGGCCAAGCACCGCAAAGCTATCAGCCGACTTGCGGAAACTTTGCAGTTCCGGCCCCCGGATGGTGATGTCCAATCCGACCGTATAGCCCGCCACATATTTCAGGGCCTCATCGCGCGTCACACCGTGGCACTGTGTGCCGATGATCACCGCAAGTTCGATCTCATGATCGATCCTGCGCCCTGGATAACGCAGGCGGATAGGTTCGCCAGCCCCGGAAAGGGCGCTGTTGGCCTTTAGGAACAGCCCCCAATGCCAGATGCATTTGGTCATGTCGCGACCATGGGCAATTTCCTGGTTGGCCGCCGTTTCCTCGATGTGCGCGCGATAGTTGATCGGCGCGTTGATCAGCTTCGATGGGTTGGCGACAGGGGCTTCGAGCCGGACATCCGCGATCGGCGTGGGCGTGGCCTGTTCCTTCAATTCCGACATGAGCGGGAGCAATCGTGCAAGCTCCGCGATGAATATGTCCTTTTGCGGAAACGGCCAGCGGCTGTCGGGAAGGCAAGCCAATGCCCCGCTGACGTCGAAAACTTCATCGCCCTCGACGATCCCGACCCGATCCGTATTGAACCTGCAGATTCTCATCTGCTCCGCCTCTCTGTGTGTCTGCGCTCAGATCTCGAGCTCGTCGCCGCCATTGACGTTCATGATACCCCGCACGCCAAGGCCGCCATCGGTATTGATGACGACGCCCGTCGTCGGTGCCGCGTTCTCCTCAGAGGCGAGCAGGACATAAGGCCCGCAATATTGCTCGGGCGTCGGCGCCATACGCAGCGGCGTGATTCCGATGATCAGCTCGTCGAAACCCTCCATCTCCTTGAGGCTCTGGTTGTCCGTATCGGTCGCCTTGAGCCCCGAGAGATTGGTATGCATTCCGCCTGGCGCGACCCCATTGACCCGCACCTTGGGCGCCAGCTCGTGAGCCAGTTGCCTCACCAGCCCGACCACCCCGTGCTTGGACGCAGTGTAGACCGGTCCGCCTCCACCAGTATAGAACCCGGAGTTGGAGATCGAGAAGATCATGTTGCCCTTGGAGCGGACCAGCTCGGGCAAAGCAGCGCGAGCGCCAAGGAGCCCACCCTTGAGGTTGACGGTCATCAGCTCATCGAAAGCGGCCGCCAGCTCATCCCCCTTGTATTCGGCAAGGGGCTTGAAAAAGTCAAAGACGCCCGCATTGGCCACGAAACAATCAAGCTGGCCAAAGCTCTCAACCGCCTTGGCAACCGCGGCTTCATTGTCGGCATAAGACGTGACATCGCCAACATGAATCTCCACCTTGTCGCCCAGCTCGTCCTTGACCTTGGCCGCGCGCTCTGCATCGCGCTCCATGACGAGAATACGCGCGCCTTCTTTGACAAAACGCCGCGTCAGTGCCAGCCCAAGGCCAGCGCCTCCGCCAGTGATCAACGCAATCTTACCTTCCAACCAACCCATTCTTGTCCTCCTTGATCCGCACGCCGACCCAGCGCTCAAACAAGGTCGAGCCTACAGATTTCTTGCTTTATGCAGGCGCTTACAGGAACAGCGTCATATTACGGCCCTGCACACAGCGCTCCGGGAACGCAATGAAGCGCTTCACGAACTTGAACCCCTGATCCGGGGTGATGACCAGCTCGTCGTGTCGGGAATAGATGAAATCGTCGACCTCATACTGCCGACGCATGCGACGAAGGTGCCAATTCGTCCGCACGAAAAGCCTGTCTTTTGCGCTACCTTTGGTAACCTCGAGGTTTGTGCCGATCCGCACATAAGCCTCGTGTGGATTGACGCGCCAATTCTGCGGATGCAACTGCTGCTCCACACGTGCATCGAGCGCACCGTGATCATCGTCGTAGATGAAAACGCTGTCGGGCAGCGAATAGCGACGCTCTTCGATGTATCGCAGCTGTCGGCTGATTATGACATAACAAATGTCGGGATGGATCATCTCGTCGAGCCATTCCCGCACCCGCCCGGTATCGAGCAACCTCGCTTCGCGATTGGTGAAAGCCTGCACCCTGTGAAGCAGATCGTGATCGGCGATCAGCTCCGGATCGCCATCCCATACATCCGCGCCCATCGTTTTGACGATTTGATTTGCGTTTTCCATTTTATAGCATCCTGAAAGCCTAGATTTTGCAAAGGGATGATCAGCAATCGGCGTCGATCAATTGCTGCTTCCATCCCTCGTCATTCAGATCGAAAGCATCCCAAGAAGGAAGCTTCAGGATCTCGTCATAAAAGCGGTAGTATCCGCGGTAGGACGTTTCGCCGATCGCCGCCTGGCCGATCACGCCGGGCATTTCGTCCATCACCGTGTCGTTGCCGATCCCCATCTGGGCGTTGAGTCGCAACTTGCGCGACTGCCAACCTGTCGGAAGAAGCGAAGCCGATTCCATGTTGTCGTTGTCGTCAGCTTCCCAGTAGCCTGCGGTTCCGAAGGTTCCGTGTACGCCGTTGTAGATATCCCGCTTCAGATCCTCGGGCGTATCCTTTTCCGCGATCGCCCAGGTCCAAACTTCCGTCTCGCTCGGACCACGCGGCTGCCAGATCTTGAACGTGTTGGTCCCCCAAAGGTAGGAAACATTCGGGAACAACGAACCGTTGAGATGCGAACCGTAGAAACGTGCCTTGAGCTCCCCGTATTTCTCCGCGATCTTGCCCTTTTTCGTGGCCTGCCAGGCCAGGATTTTCTCGGCCGTCTGCGCGGGTTGGCCGCCCGGATTGACATCGTAAAGAATGCCCAGCCCGTGGCCAAAGCGCGTTGCAATCTGCGCACCAGCCCCTGCGGGGGGCAGCCTTTGATTTCCCGACATCGGGGAAAACATCGAACGGCTCACCGCCAAAGAGGAAGCATGAGTCCACCCAACGTGATAGGCATCACCAACAAAATTTTCAGTCGGCGCTTTCCAGTTGCAATGAACGATCGAGCGCGCCGGCGCACCGATCAGTTCCACACCCCCGCTCGCTTCCATCCAGATATCCAGATACCAGCGGACATCGCCCAGATAGTCTTCAAGCGAGATCGCCCCTGGATCGAAATTGCCGAACAGGAAGCCGCGATAGCTATCAACCTTTGCCACCTCTTTCAAACCGTGCGCGCAGCGGTCGATCTTGCCGCCATAAAGCTCCTTCTCGAAGGGGACGGTCGCCAATGACCCATCGGCGGCGTAGGACCACCCGTGATAGCTGCAGACGAAGGCACGCCGGTTCCCCGCCTCGACAGGGCATACGCGAGCACCGCGGTGCCGACAGACATTGAGAAAGGCCTTGACCGTTCCGTCCGCTTGGCGAACCACGAGGACTTCGTCTTCGCCCATTTTCGCAGTAACAAAGTCGCCATAATTCGGAATGGCCGACTCATGAGTGAGAAAGAGCCAGCAACGGCCGAAAATCTTCTCCATCTCCAACTCATAAAGATGTGGATCGATGAACATACTGGCGGATTGCAAACCACGCTTGGTGTCGATCAGGTCATCCATAGCATAAATCCCTATTTCAATTCTTCACTGGCTCGATAGATATTCATCAAGGAAGAACAATCGGTCGTTCCCCCACCACATTTCCTCGCCAATCATCATGATCGGCGCGCCGAATACGCCGCGCGAATGCGCTTCCTCATTGCTTAATCGGTAGGCATCTTCGGCTTCTTCGGAGTGAACATAGGCGAGAAAGGGATCTGGCTCCCACCTCAGCTCGCTCGCAATCTCAGCCAGCAGCTCCTCGCTCGACATGTCCTGCCCCTCACCCCAGGAATGGGACCAAACATGGCGGACATAATCCTCGCACTGCCCCTTGGCCTCGGCGAAAAACACGCCCTTATTGGCCAGCTCCGACTTCAGGGATGGAGGAAAGGAGATCGGGATCTTGTACCGCTCAGCCCAGCGATCGAGATCCTTACGCAGATAGCGCAACTTGATAGGCATCGACACATTGGGCGGACCGGTATTGCCTGCAGCCAACTTGGCCGCAGGCAGATCGATCGGGCGATAGCGCAGTTCATAACCGTGCTTGCGCGCAAGCTCCGGCAATTTGCTATGCGCCAGATAGGCAAACGGGCTCATGAAATCGAAAAAGAAATCGATCACCTTGGTGCGCTGCTCCATCACTCGCGCCTCACGCCAAGCTCTTGTGAAGTTTTGCCCAACGCCGCCCGGACTCGCGCCCGCCTTCGAGATAATCCTCGGGAACAATGTTGTAGGGCGGACGACAAGCACCAGCCTTCATCCATCCTGCGGCATCCATCCGCGCCTTTTCGAGCGGGATGTTATAGGAAGAAAAGACCTTGAACGAGCCCTGCGGAAAGAGCGTCTGATAGGTCTGTGCCATCGCGCCGGTCAGCTCTTCGGCCTTGCTCCAATCGCCTGACGTCTTGGCCTGCGCCACCGCATCACGCAAAGCGATCACCGGGTTGGGACCGCATACCGCGCCGCTCGACCAGAAGGCCGTGCAGAATTCCGGATCGATCTTCGCCGCCGCATAGTAGTCAATATCGATCGGCAAAAAGCGGATCCGTCTTTTCGTCAGGTTGAGATCCGGCACCAGTGCGCCAATGCCCAGATATTTTGCAGTGACAACCTGCGGGATCTCGGAAACCTGCGCCCAAAAGGGGCGCGGGAATTCGAATTTGAAGGCCTCCGGATTTGCGTAGATGCAAATCGACATGTCGGGGCAGGCTTCCGCAAGATCGCGGTAGAACTGCACGGCCGTGGGAACATCGGGCGCGCACCACATCGGCGGACCGACCATGGTGCCATCGACCCCGATATCGCGCGCCGCGCGCGTTTCATCGATTGTGGTGCGCGTCGACAGGGTCGAAGTCCCCCCAAAGACAGGCACCCTGCCGCCTGCAGCCTCGACAAGCGCCTTCATGAAATCGCGCTTCTCATCCCAGGTCAGCGTGGCCACCTCCCCCAGCGAACCGAGCGTCAGGATGCCGTCGGCCCCTGAGTCGATCAGCGCTTTGACGACCCGCGCGGTTTCGTCGAGATCCACCGTATCGCGCGCATTAGGGTCCTCTGCGTTGGGCTTGGACGGTGTGGGCATGATGGCCCACACCCCCTGCACATCAGCCACCCCTACTCTATGACTAGCCATTGCAATAATCCGATCCTTCCTGCCTCTGGCTCAACCGTTCAATAACGATAACGAAGCTTGAGGAACCACTCGCGAGGACGAGAATAGGCCCCAGTCGTGGCGCCGGTCTGTTGAAGGTCGGAATATCCGCCCAGGAGATAGCGCTTGTCAGTCAGGTTCGTGAACCCGACTCTCACATCCCAGTTACCCCCGGGCAGTTCGTAACTCAGGTTCGCGCCAAACATGCTGTACCCGTCTTGGTAAAGCGCGGGCGTGTTGATCGCGTCCTTGAAGTGGCCACCCTTGTAGCTCCAGTCGCCATGGAGGCTGAGTGTGCCCGCATCGCCCTTGTAAAGCTCAGCGTCGAACGAACCGGAGGCTGTCCATTTCGGCACCTGAGGGAAGCGCGAATTGACGTTCACCGGCGCGGCAGTCGGCGAAACCTCCCGGTAATAGGCATCGAGATAGCCAAAGCCACCCTGAATGGTAAGGAAGTCAGCCAGTTTCGCCTGCGTTTCGACCTCGATACCCCGGATACGCGCACGACCCGCATTGCGAACCTTCGGTGCGATTCCTTCGTTCACGACAATCTGAATGTCGGTGTAATCCGCCTGGAACGCCGCAATGTTGAGCCGCAGGCGACGGTCGAACCATTCGCTCTTGACCCCGACTTCATAGCTTTCCACGAATTCCGGCGCGAACGGCGTGGCCGCCGGCTCGGGCGGGAAGATACGCTGTGTGAAGCCACCGCTCTTGAACCCCTTGGAATAGGAGGCATAGATCAGCGTCTGGTCGGTGACCTTGTAGTCCAGCGAGAGCGCGGGCGTCCACTCGCTCGCCTTCGTTTGCACCTCGACAGCCGGCAGAATATGGTCACCCTGCGGATTGAGCGTCGTATCCGGCGTAGGGCACAGCGCCGGATCGGGCGGAATGATTGGCGTCTGCCGCACGAAACAGCGGCTCAGAAGGAGCAAGGCGCCCCCGGTTCGATCGTCGGTGATCCGCTGGTGCGATGGGTCGAAACGCTTGGTCTCGTCGGTATAACGGATGCCCGGGGTGATCGAGAACCGATCCGTTACATTGATGGTTGCCTGGAGATAGGCCGCATAGCTATCGTTGTCGACATCACCGCCGCTGACAAAGTCTGCAAAGGCGAAGGTGAGAAGATTGCTATCGGTGGCCTTCTCCTTCAGGTAATAAAGGCCTCCAGTGAAATCGACCACGCCATCGAATAAAGTTCCGGTTAACTGGAACTCCTGCGAGAATTGCTTCTGATCGATATTGTTGAAGCTCTCACCAAGAGGAATGGGCGAGCCATCAAAATCAAAGGAGAAGTGTGCCTTGGTTTCTCGATAGGCGGTAATTGACTTGAAGTCTACGGAACCGATTTCCCAATCGAGTGTGAGGTTTGTGCCCCACAGATCAAAATTGGAGAGATTCCGGTTCGTCCCCCAGGTTTTATCGATATTGTTGGTGAACCAGTGCGGCCCATAGCAATTGACTGTTGCCGGAGCCGGAGTTCCCACCGGTCCGCAATTGGGCGCCTGAAGCACCTTGTTCCAGAAGAAACTCTGAAAGCCACCATTGGTTACCGGAAAGCCACCCGCTACTCCGATAACATCAAATCCTTCAGACACTTGAAGCAATGTGTTGGCCGCGGATTGCTCGCGCCGCCGGTTGGCGTCGAAGCTGAGCGTCGCCTTGAAATCATCGGTCAGCTCCGCACGAATGGCAATGCGACCGCCCAGAGTGTCGACGTTGCCCTGGCGTCCCCCATCGGAAAGACGCTCCTGATAGCCATCGCGGGTCCGCAATCCGACCACAGCGCGAACAGCGACCCGATCGGAGACGGGGACATTGATCATCCCCCTGGCATCGAGACGATTGAAGCTACCGGTTGCGATCTCGCCTTCCAGATCAAAGTCATTGGAAGGCGGAATTGAATTGACGATAATGGCGCCCCCGATAGTGTTCTTGCCGAACAAGGTTCCCTGCGGTCCACGCAGGATCTGGATGCTCTGCACATCTCCAAGGTCGAGCAATGCCCCCGCTGTCCGCGCGACATAAACTCCGTCGTAGTATAGCCCCACGCCTGGATCGACGGTGATATTGAAGTCGGTCTGTCCGACACCGCGAATGAAGGTGGTGATCGATGCGCTTGAGCCGGAAATATTGGCGGCCGGTTCAAGGCTTACGTTGGGCGCAAAACGACCTACATCGCCAACCGTATCCGCCTGACGCCGCTCAAGCGCCTCATTACTGAAGGCCGTCACGGAAATGGGGGTGTCCTGAAGATTTTCCTCCCTTTTCCGGGCGGTCACAACGATTTCATCCAATCCGCCCGATCGCGCCTGTTCCACGGCGCCGTCGCCGCCTTCGCCTTGGTCTTGAGCCTGCGCCGCAGAGCCTTGGTCTTGCGCATGAGCCGCAGAGCCTTGATCTTGCGCATGAGCCGCAGACCCCAGACTGACAGCCAAAGCCAATAGCGATCCGCGCACCATGACCGACCCGGTCAATTTCGTAGAGATATTTTTCTTACCGGTTGCTTCATTCATCAACATGTTCACCCCCTCCCAGTTCGTTGGATCTGTTAATTCGACAGAGCTTTCAGGCATCGACGCACGTCCACGCCTCACTCGGTTAGGCTAGAACCCAATTTAAAGGGGTCAGCGATATATGCACAGACCGATTGCCTGATAAACCATATCACCAGATCCGATATTGGGCTCTCGCCAAAGGCCGCCCCGCCCCCCCTTCGCCATATCCCAGATGATATGCGGGCGGCGTGGAGAGGATGGCGCGCAGGCGGCATCGGCTGCGCCTTGCTTTCTGGATCGCACCGCCAAGAGGTCAAGCGATCACGCCAAGTCCTTGCGCCAAGCGATCACGCAAACAGATCGCGAGGCCATGAAGTAATCCGATTCCAAGGCAGCCTCAAATCGAGCCATGCTGGCGTAGCGCATCGGCAAATTCGCTCGACCGAATCCGCTCTCAGCCCCTTGATGGTTGCGCCGAATTCCGCCTACGACTTCGCAACTCCCGCACAGGCTACGACTTCAGCCTAAGGTCCATCCCATAGCCTTCTGCTTCATTGTCATGGCCAAGAATATCGGAAACGTAATATTCCTGCACATCGCTCGACGGCCGTCCATTCCAGCTCGGCTCCCACAGCCAGCCCGATGGATTGGCGCAGTAAAAGGTGAGCGCCCGGTCATTGGAGTGCATCCCCAGTGCCAGCGCAACATCGGTGCCTTCCTTGCGAATAAGATCATGCGTCCTGCCGAAATCGCGCAGATCGGTGTATTCAAACATGAAATGATTGATGCGCTTGGGCATCGGACCCATGCCAAAAGCGACCGAATGATCGCGCTCATTGCAGTGCATGAAGATCGGCTTGGCCGTCATCCCATTGGGCAGGGGCAAGTGGTATTCCACGTCGCCACGAAAGCCGAGCATTTCGTAAAAGGCATAGGCCGCGTCATCGTCCGACTGGCGAAGGATGCTGTGCCCCATGCCTTGCGCGCCGGTGACGAAACGACCGTGCATGGGCCGACCGGGATGGAAGGGACGATGGGCATCGACCTGCGGGCCATAGAAGATTTCCGTGGGATTGCCGCCCGGGTCCTGGAGCTTGAGCAAGCCAAGAACGCGCCGTTCGGCCGCTTCCTCGGGTGAACCGAAGCTGACCTCGACTCCATTGGCTTCCAGCAGCCGAGCCGCTTGATCGAGTTCCTGTCGGCCGGCCACGCGCCACCCCATGTAAGCAAGGTCATCCTGGCCATCGACATGAACGACGAAACGATGATGCCACTCGTCCATTCGAAGGTAAAAGCGGTCGCCTTCACCTTCGTCGCTGATCTCAAGGCCCATTATTTTTCCGGCATAATTCTTCCATGCATCTGCGTTCGAAACCGAAAGGCCCATGTAGCCGAGCTCAATAATTGGACCAGACATCTATTCTTCTCCTGACTGAGATCTTATTCGATTTTTCAGCAAATGCGTATCAAAGAGGAAGCGCCATCATCGTGCGGACGATGTCATTGTCGAGCACGCATCGCCGCGACAAGAGGAGCAATTCTCCGCCCTCGTTCCGGATAAATTCGTCTTCATATTGGCCGGTCGCGTAAACGCTCGGCACTTCCTGTTCGCGCGATTCGTAAACCACGAAGGGCGCGGTCGCCTTGATCCGATCGCCTGTTGCCTCGTGGATCTTGCATGCGCCGATCAGGTGGCGCAGGTTTGCCTTTGGATAGATGCTCGCATTGAGCAAGGCATTGATCCGGTCGATAAGCTGGGGTTTGCGCTCGAAGAAGAGGAAACCCGCCGGAAGATCTTCCGATGCGCTGTCCTTCGTCAGGACGTGATAGCCGCCATCTTCCGCAAAGCACTCCGGCCAGCTGGAAACGTCATTGTCGACAACATAGACGTAATGCGTATTGAAACGATCGACGGCCGCGGCAAGCCCCTCCATCTTCCGATCGCCTGTCATTGCCCTTCTCCCGCGCGCATCAGTTTAAGATAGCCCTTCCAGAATCCGCGCACAGCATTCTCATCGAGCCCCATCGGGACCGTTGGGTTTTCGGCTTTCTCAATGTCCATCAGGATGAGCGAATGGCAGTCAGGGCCCTTGATGCCATCGGTGCAGATTTCGACCGCCTCTCCATCTTCAACCGAAACATAGCCAGCCGGCCCGACCATGTTGATGGCCCGCAAGCGGTGACGTGTCATTTCCTCCTCATCATCTTGGAAACCGAAATAGGTCCAGACAAGGTCCATGGCGCCCGGTTCGCGGACGATCATGTGCCGCACGGCAAGGGCCTGGCCAATCTGCTGCAATACGACGGATGGGAAAATCGACTGGATCGAAAGGGAAATGTCGTCCCCGATATCCTGTCGCAATTCAAGCAATGTGGGGTCAAGCAAGGTCATCGCGTCGAGCGGACGGGCGGTTTCCTCCTTGTGCTTCTGAGGATCTTCTGCTTGCTGCGGCTTGCGGATCTGGAACGAGTTGTGAAATCCATAAACCTCGTCGATCTCGGCCTTGGAATCCTGAGCCGGACGCCACAGCCCGAAAGTGGTGTAAAACAGGTGCAGCAGGCCGCCATGGTAGCTGTCACGGCTGTTCTCGGCATAGAGCTTCCAGTTCGCCTCTATGCGTTGCGCAACCCGTCCGATTACCTTGGTTGGGCGGACAAAGATCCGCTCGATGGCCCGGCACATGGCCGGACCGAGAAAGCTGCGCAGATCGGGCGCCTCATCCGAGAATGTTGCGAATATCATGTCGCCCACCTTATCGACCCGTAGCGGCATCATCCTGTGCGCCTTGATGTCGAAGCTTGCGGGCATCCCGCCCTTGCCCACCATGCCGCGGCGATAGGGAACCGAGCGCAAGGCGCCGGTCGCATCGTAAGCCCATTGATGATAGACGCAAACGAAGGCGCCGCCCTCCGCCCTTCCTCGCGCATTGCGGCAGACCTTGGCCCCCTTGTGTACGCAGCGATTGACCCAAGCGTGCAAGGCGCCATCCTTGCCCCCGACCAAGACGACCGGAGTTTCGCCGACGAAGGTGCTCTTGTAGCAATTCTCTTCAGGAACCTCGCTTGAAAGCCCAAGGAAGCTCCACACCGGACCCCGGAAAATCCTTTCCTGCTCGAGGGCAAATATCTCGGGATCATCGTAGATCCGGTAATCTATGCTGCTCGGCGTCGAATGTTCCAGAGTTCGTATCGTCGACATTATTGCTTTCTCCAATCCAAAACCGCTCAGAGAAAGCTATCAAAGAACAACTGATCTTCTGGAACATTGAATTCCAGCTGCAGCATTCTGAGCAATGCGTTGGTCATCGGCGGAGGGCCACAGAAATAATAACCAAAGCCGCCGAAATCCAATGCGTTCTCCTTGAGATACGCGGCAAGGACCTCATGGATAAAGCCCTTGTATTGCACGCGCGAAGCTCCCGCCTCCCAGGCGCCTTCCTCGCCTTCGGAAGTCGCTTCGATCACTTCAAACCGATGCCCGTCCGGGAAAAGGCGGTCGAGTTGGCGGGCCGCGCACAGATCCTTGGCCTCGCGCCCACCGTAAAAGACCATGACGCGCTTGCCCGCCAGCTTCTCGCTCCGGGCGATACCAGCGGCAATCGACAGGATGGGCGAAAGGCCTGAACCACCGGCCACGAGAATGATGTCTCTTGGCGTTTCCTCTCTCAGGTAGGCGGTGCCATAGGGTCCATCGAGCTCAAGCCCTTCGAGCGCTTCGCGCTCGTCGAACAAGCGGTTCGAAGCGGCGCCACCGGCCATCCGCTTGATCACGAATGACCATTGCCCCTCGGCATTGGCAAGGTTGGCCATCGAATAAGCCCGCTCGCCCTCGACACCGGGAATCGCCAGCATCGCATATTGACCGGGCTGGAAATCGGCCTTTCCATCCTCGCTGGCAAAGGTGAATTCGGCCAGATCATGCGTGATGGGTCGGAAACCGACCAACCGGACCGACCTTCTTTGCGGCAAGACAACGGAACGAAAACGATCCTCGACACGGGCCTCCACCACACAATCGGAAAGGGGGCGGCACTGGCACGCCAACAACCGCCCCCTCTTGCGCGCACGCGCGCCAATCCCCGGCGCTTCGGGCCAGGTGTCCTCGATTTCGCCTTCCACCAGCTCGATCTGACACGAACCGCAGCCGCCCGAATTACAGTCATACGCCATGCCGATACCGCTGCGCAGGGCCGCGCGCAAAAGCGGATCGCCCGGCTCGGCATGGAAGTCGATATCGCTGTCGGCGATTCGGATCGAGACCTTGCCGGGGCATGAACCCGTCTTCATGCGCCGAAGACCCCCATCGGGCCATCGTCGGGCGAGATGATGACGCTCTTGGTTTGCGTGTAATGGTTGAGAACTTCGGCCGCAAACTCGCGGCCGAAGCCGCTGCCTTTGTAACCGCCGATCGGCATGCCGCCGACGAAGTTGTAATAGCGGTTGATCCAGACGGTTCCCGTTTCCATCCGACGCGCCATGCGGTGCGCACGATTGAGATCGCGCGTCCAAAGGCCACCACCCAGACCATAGAGATTATCGTTGGCCATGCGAATGACCTCATCCTCGTCGCTCCATGGGATCACGACATTGACCGGTCCGAAGATTTCCTCCTGCGCGATACGCATTTCATTGCGCACACCGGCAAACACCGTCGGCTCGATGAACAACCCGTCCGGGCAAGCCTCGACCTCGCGACGGCCACCCCCAATCAGGCATTGCGCGCCTTCCTTGCGCCCCGCATCGATATAGCCCAAAATCTTGTCATATTGCATCCGCGAAGCCTGCGGCCCCAGAACCGTCCCCGGTTCGGTAGGGTCGCCCGAAGGCACGCGAGCAAGCAAGGCCAGGAATTTTTCGGTGAATTCCTCGAGAACATCCACGTGAACGAAGGTCCGGCTGCCGGCAAGGCACACCTCGCCCTTGTTGAGCACAGTCGACATTGCAGCCCCTTCGGCCGCGCCATCGAGATTGGCATCGGCGCAAACGATGTTGGCCGACTTGCCACCCAGCTCCATGGTCTGGGGAATGATGTTGACCGATGCGTATTGGATCAGCTTTTGCGCCGTGGGACGCGAGCCGGTGAACGCCACCTTGCGCACCAGGGGATGCGTGACGAGCGCCTCGCCGATATTCGGCCCATAGCCGGTCACCACGTTGAGAACGCCCGGCGGCAGGAGATCCTGCACTTCCTTGACAAATGCGAGAACCGAAAGACAGACCGTCTCGGCCGGCTTGAGGACAACGGTGTTGCCCGCCGCTAGCGCGGGCGCAATCTTCGACGCCATCATGATGAGTGGCACGTTCCAGGGGATGATCTGGGCGCAAACCCCCAGCGGCTCGCGCAACACCAACCCCAAGCCGTTCGGCACCTCCATGGTGAGACCATGAATCAACCATGGCATCCCGGAAAAGACCTGGAACTGCTCAATGGCCATCGGGATGTCAAAATGCATCGCCTCCATGAACGGCTTGCCATTGTCGAGCGTGTCGATCATCGCGAAATCCTCGGCCCGCGCCTTCAGCCGGCGCCCCATTTCGGCCAGGATCTCCTGGCGCTGGGCCGGCGAAGTCGCAGACCAGGATGGGAAAGCCGCCGCCGCTGCCTCAACGGCACGCACAGCATCCTCCCCAACGCCTGACTGGATCTTCGCTAGCGTCTGGCCGGTCGTCGGATCGACCATGTCAATCGTCTCGCACGAGCGAGACTCAACCCACTCGCCATTGATGTAGTGCCCGTAAACCGGCTGGAGCAAGTTTTGCGCCAATTCCTGATGGCGCTTAATAACTGATTGATCCCCAGTCATCTTCCTCATTCTCCTGCACTAGGCCCATTTCACGGGCTAACTGAATTCAATTCACGCCTCGTCAAATTCAACCAGGATGTCATCGCCATCGACCTCGACGTTGTAGGTCTTGAGCGGTATTTCACATGGAAATTCCGTGGCCTCGCCGGTTCTCACATCGAAGCACCCGGAATGAAGCGGGCACTCTATAACCCCCTCCTCGAAAAAACCGTCGCTGAGCCGGGCGACGGCATGCGTGCAAATATTGCTGGTCGCGAATAATTCTCCATCCAGATTAAAGATCACGATTGGAGGCAGCCCCTCGATGTCCACGGGAAGCATCTCCCCCGGCGGAACTGCCTCAACTTTTGCCACTGCCTTTCGCATGTGCTCACCCGCGCCTTATCCAGAATTCAAGTCCCCAAGTCTCCTAATGCGGATAGCTTGGAACCTCGTTGCGTCAAACAGCAGGTTCAAATAGACTCCATCACGGACAGTGATATTTCCTCGAATACCCGAGTCTCCCGAACGCGGGGGGCGGCCTGCGGAATTGAGGCGAGGTTGCAGAACCCGGGCACCAGTCCTTTGGCCTGGGCAGTCGGGGTCGAGAACGGACAGAGGCGCAGCCAAGGCGATTGCGCGCCTTGTTGGGCCTGTTTACGCTGCGGAACGATTTCTTGGTTGAGGGAAGTTGGTGTGGTGAAGATCCGCGATGTCGACCTGAACTTGCTGCGCGTCTTCGAATGCGTGTTTCAAACCAGAAAGGTTATGGAGGCAGCCGAGATCCTTGGGATCTCGCAGCCTGCTGTCAGCAACGCGCTCAAAAAGCTGCGCGAGCTGTTCAACGATGAATTGTTTGTCCGCACCAGGAGTGGCATGACCCCGACACAATACGCCATGCAATTGGCCGAACCGATCTCCTACGCGCTCAAGACGCTCGAAATCGCCATAGAGGCATCGGAGAGTTTCGATCCCAAGCGCGACAAACGGCATTTCGTAATCGCAACCTCTGACCTAGGAGATATGTATTTCGGGCCAAAGTTCATTTCTCATATCAGAGACATATCACAGGATATAACTATAGAGTTTGTTAGAAACAACAGGCCACATATTGTCGACTCTTTAGAAAATGGTGAAGTAGATATACTTATCGGGTTTCGGCCCGATCTCATAACAAACATGTTCGTATTCCGTCTATTTTATCAGGGTTGGAGCATTTTGGCCCGTAAAGATCATCCCATATTTTCGAGCAAAGCGCCGCGCGAGGACCTGCTGGCCTGTCGCTGGATTGGCGTACGCTCTGAGGGATCCGGATTGGCAAGCGTGAATGCCGAATTGCTCAAGGTGGGCATGGATCGCAACATCGTGGTCTGGACATCCAACTTCGGAACGCTTGCCCCTTTGCTAGCGGTCGGCGATCTCGCCGCCTGCGTACCGGAAAAATACACCACAGTGATCGACGAGGCTTTCGGACTGAAAAGCATGCCATTCCCGGTTGATCTGCCCAAGCATTCCATCAGCTCGGTCTGGCATTCCAGGGCGCATAACGATCCTGCAAATCAATGGCTCCGGCAGCAAGTCAGCATACTTTTCAAGGAGGCCTGACGATCTCCTGCCAGCTTTCATCATCTTTGGTGCAATTCCGGACGGCCTCTGAGAGTCTGATTCGAAATTATCCAGCGTAATTTCATAGTCTTGCGATGCGACGTGTGAAGAGTTGGATTGAGGCGATGAAGAGCTAGGCGGTTGCTGAGGCGATGGTCAGCTCGAACTCCTTGGCAAGACGCCGGTTACGACCGAGCCATGCAAAGGTCCGCTCGACGACCCAGCGTCTGGGCAAGACCTCGAAGCCCTTGGCGTGGTCGGACCGCTTGATGATCTCGATCGTCCTGTCCGCCGTCAGCGCCCATGGCACAGATTTGAGGTTGTGATTTAAGGAGGGTTTGGGCCCGTTGTATACGACAGCTTTCACGGATCTTTTCCTTTCGCAGCTCTTCTCAACGCGTCATCAAATCGAGAGCTTGTGGTGATCCGGTCCATCGCAACGGTGGAGGACATCGCACCCTTCCAAGTGTTCTCAGTTTGCTGAACCTGCTGCTACCTGAGAGGTTCCTTCCCGGAGGGCCATTCTTTGATCGATTTACGGCGGTTTTCTGAACGATTGGGCCAGAACGGCCGAACAACGCGCCAAATTGAAGTGCTCAGGAATTTCCCGCTAACCAATAGTGCCGTTCCGCCGCGACACATCAACGGCGCCATATCAGCAAATGCAGAGGTGTGATGAGCGCAAAAGAAAAGGCCATCCACTATCGCGGATGGCCTGTCGTATTCATTTATTCATTTCCCGATTCGGTCGGGCCATCCATTCCGGATGGAACACGAGCCTTACCCTGCAGCCAAACAGCAGCTTAGGGTGCCGACCGCTCCGCTATTTCGCGGCCAGCAGGGTAAACTTGTGAATCTGCGGCGGTTCGGAAAACAGTTCTTCTGCCTTGTCCATCAGTGCGGCGGCAACCTTGCCGTCAAGATGGGCCTGCCGATCCTCCTCAGTGTCGAACGTATCGAAGATCGCGTACGCACCGGGACCTTCCTCGATCGCATACCAGGTCAGAGTGCCCGCCTCAGCTTGAACGAGCGGCAATGCCGAGGTCAGGAAATCGGCGACATCGCGCTCTTTTCCGGGCTTGGCCTTCAGTGGTACATACAGGGCAAGTTTGGGCATAAATGACTCCTCAAGTGAAACGGACAGATATTATACGGCAAGGTAACGGACGAGCGGGCCGGTACGTTCCCCATGAGGCGGAGCACACGCGGCCCCGCCTCCTCGTGGAAATCAGAACTCCTGTGCGGTCGGCCGGATGACGATCGCGTTGACGTCGACGTCATCAGGTTGTTCGACAGCGAACGCGATAGCACGCGCCACCGATGCCGCCGGGATGGCCTGCTTGTAGAAGTCCAGCACCGTCTCGGCGGCCGCGCCAGAGGTCGTGAACTTCAAATCGCTTTCGACAGCTCCAGGCTCGATTGACGTGACCCGCACCTTTTCCCCCACCTCGTGGCGCAAGCCCTCGCTGATCGCGCTGACGGCGAACTTGGTGCCGGAGTAGACCGTGCCGCCCGGTGCGAAGACCTTGATGCCCGCAACCGAGCTCAAGTTGATGATGTGACCGCTGCCCTGCTCGAGAAAACCGGGAAGGGCCGCCGCGATGCCGTAGAGCGTACCCTTCAGATTGACGTCGATCATCTGGTCCCACTCGTCGGTGTTGACCTCGGCCATCGGACGGATCGGCATCAGCCCGGCGTTGTTGATCAGCACGTCGAGGCGGCCGAAGTCGGCAATGATTGCGGCGACCACGGACTGGACCGCCGATTTGTCGGTCACGTCCAGCGCGTAGCTACGTGCCGTGCCGCCAATTGCGGCGATGTCCGCGACGACCTCGTCGAGCCTGTCCTTGCGCCGCGCGGCGATGGCCACCTTGGCGCCGCGTTCCGCGAGAATACGCGCGGTTTCCGCGCCGATTCGTCGGGCATCGCTTCGGGATCGTAGAGATCGGCGATTGTGGCGGGGAAATGCACCTCCCGCGCCAACAGAATGTCCTCCGCGCAGCGGGTCAGGTCATCCCTATTCTTCTCGGTGAGCGTCGGCACCGGAAAGGTGTTCCAGCCGAGCGTGTTGGAATAGCGAAAGTCGGTTTTCAACTTGCCGCACACGGTGGCGACCCAGACAAGGTGGAGTCGTGAGGCTATCAGAGCCATGTTCCAAAGGGGGGAATCATAGAGAGCAAATGAGCTATCGGCGACGATGGAACGCTCTGGTAGCAAACCGATGGGTAGATATGGCCTTCTCTCAGAACTTACGCGGGGAACAATCAGTGACATGCGTTCACCGACACCCTGAATCTGCCGGAAGCGGTGCGGAAAATCGGCGGCAGGTCGCGTTTCGGCTGCAATGCTATTCGCACGAAACTCTCTGATATTCTCCAACCGGCGCGCGATCTCCGGTATCTGCGCGGCCCTGTCCGCGTCGCGGTCGTCAATCCAAAGGCAATACCGTTGTATGCCTCGGATAAATTCCGCTGAGCCATAGTAAGGTCTGATAAATTCGCGGGCTTCTGGATATTCGCCAATCAAGCGGTTGGCTGTATCGTGGTCCATGAAGAAATTGCCGTCATCGGTGGGCTTGTTCCCCCACAGCATAAGTGCCCGGTCCAGCGATGTTCGGTTTACCTTTTCCACGATTAAGTCTGGGCCAGGGACAAGGTAAGCGTTAATATTGGAAACCTCCTTGACGATGGCTGCGCGATCATCGCCAATGGAATATAGTTTTCGGGTAGGGCTAGGTGCGATTTCCAAGCCGATAATTGCCACAGTCACGCCAGCATTGTGGCTTGCTAGATTGGCCCATTTGAATGAGGTGTGGGCAAAGGCTATTTTATTCTCGGTCCCAAATATCAGCGGCCAAAGGACCGGCACTTGCTCACCTTGACAGACTGAGTTCGTGGACACGAAGGCCGTGGCAGCCTTGGTCGCTGTGGCGTAATCGGCCGCCTTCATGAACCAGCCCGCCACATAGTCGAGAGATTTCCAGTTTTTCGTTCTGGAACCGAAGATGGCCTGCAATTCGGCCTTCTGTTCACTATCCTGCCATGTAGAGCCGAGATACGGCGGATTGCCGCAGATGTATGTTTCGCCGCCTTCGTTCTCGAAGTCGATCTGCGCCTGATCGAGCGGCGTCGCAAATAGGTCATCCCCTGTCAGCTTCACGCCAGTTCCGGTCGGCGGGCAGATGCTCAACCAGTCGAGCCGCAGCGCGTTGCCGCAGGTGATCCAGTTCTGCGCGTTGAGCGGCAGAAACTCGGCCAAGGCGAGCCGCTCTCCGCGATACATCACGTCGCACTGGAACTCCGCGATGATAAGCGCGAGGCGCGCGATCTCGGCGGGAAAATCGCGAAGCTCGATCCCCCGAAAATTGGTGAGCGGAATATCGGACACGCGGCCGTCCTCATTGCGCCGCCGGTTGATCTCGGCCTCGATGGCCCGCATTTCCTTGTAGGCGATGACAAGGAAATTCCCGCTGCCGCACGCGGGGTCGAACACGCGGATTTTCGCCATGCGGTTGCGCAGGTTCAACAGCTTGCGCGGGTTGTCGTCAGCCTCGGCCAGATGCGCGCGCAGGTCGTCCAGAAAGAGTGGGTTCAGGACTTTCAGGATGTTGGGAACGCTGGTGTAGTGCATTCCCAGCGCGCCGCGCTCTTCATCATCAGCGACGGCCTGAATCATCGACCCGAAGATGTCGGGGTTGATCTTGGTCCAATCGAGACTGCCGATATGCAGCAGATAGGATCGCGCGATGCGGCTGAATCGCGGCACGTCGAGACTGCCGGAAAACAGTCCGCCGTTAACGTAAGGGAAGGGACGCGCCCAGTTGCGGATATTCGAGGCTTCGTGATCCTCCTTGCGCGTGTTCATCGCGCGGAACAGCTCACCGATCACCTCATGGGTGTTGGAACTATCCCGATCACTCATCTTCTCGATGGTGCCGGTGAAAGGATAGCTGCGATGAAAGATGTCCGTATCCTCGGCGAAAAAGCAGAAGATCAGACGGGCCATAAAATGATTCATGTCGGGGCGACGCTCGGCGCTGCCCCATTCGGGGTTGTCTTTCAGCAGTTCCACATACAGCCGATTGAGGCGGCTGGTCGCACGGATGTCGAAACTGCTTTCGCGGACCTGCCGGACGGTGGTGATGCCAGCAAGCGGCAGGAAAAACCCGAAATGGTCAGGAAACTCGGCGAAGGTGCAGGCGACGGTTTCGCCGGAATCGGTGTCCTCGGCTTCAAAGGTGTCGCCGTCCGTGGCGAGGATGAACTTGGCCTTTGCCTTGGCGGTCGCGGGACTGGCCTTGAGCGCGGCGAAGGCGGCAGAAACCTCGCCGGGCGCGGCAACGGCAATATGGATATTGTTGCGCTGCAATACCGCGCCGGGAAGTTCAGAGGCGTTGGTCGAGCCTTTGACGGCGCGCAAGCGCTTAATTGTTGTCGCCTTGTTCCCAAAGGCTTCAAGGAACTGAAACGGAAATTCCGCCGCATCGAACGGGCGTTCCGCCAGTGCGGAAACAGCTTCTTCGATCTCAACGGCGTTCATTACTCAACCATATTCCAGTTTTATTTAGGTGGGCGTGCGGCGCGTGGCGAATGCCAAGATGCGTTCCCCTAATGGAGAACTAGAGGGACGGACTAAGAATGTCATCCCAAACCATGGGGGGTCGCGACATATTTCCCGGCTTTACCCTATTCCGGCCCCCATCGCCTTTTCGGCAACTGGCGTCGGCATGGCGGCCTGCGCGATGGCGGTCTGCAACTGACCGGCGCGCTCGTTGATGGCGGACACCAACTTGCCGCGATCATTGGTGAAGATTGTGGCGGATTCCTTTGCGCGAGATATGCCCACGTAAAAGGATTTCTGATCGACAAGGTTGGTCGCCTTGCTGTCGGCGTGGATTATCACATGATCGGCGGTGCGGCCTTGGGCGGCAAAGGCGGTGTCAACATAGGCATGGGCGATATGCCGGTCGCGGGCGGAATCGAGATTGAGCGTCTCGGTCTTGCCGTCCGGGGTCTGGATGATGGCGGTGCGAGTCTGCTCATCCACGGCGATCACCTCACCGCGCCCACCGTTGACGCGGCCCGCCTCGCGATCGTTGTGGGTGAACCGGATGCTTTCACCGGATTTCAGGTCCAGCGGCTGCGGTGCAAACGCTTGGCTTTTGCCCGCACCCCATTGTCGTAACCGCCAATCCACCTCGCGCCCATCCTCCGATTTGAGCGCGACGGCGGCCTTAGCTGGGTCGATGGATTCGACGCGATAGGCTTCGCCGCGCTTCACGCCCTTGTCGGCATAGTCGCGGGCGAACCGAACCACATCGCCTATGTCATAGCTCAATGGATCGCGCGCCTCGGCGCGGGTCAGCCCCTTGTTGGCAAGGCTCTGCATGGTGACGGCGGGGCCGGTGAGCGCCTCCCTCCGGGTGAGCGCAGCGCGAATATCAGCCGTCAGCGCATCGCGCCCCTCACGCGAGGGTTCGATGACAAGCGTGCGGGCGCGGTTGGCCTTGTCCAGCCCGGCATATCGCTCGGCGATAGCGGCGAACCGTTCCGCGCGATCGGCGCTCTCGATGATCTGGCCGCCGCCGCGATCGAGCGCCGCGAGCGCCTTCTTGGCGTCCCCTTCGATCGACGCCAACACCGCCTCCTTGGTCGCTGCATTGGTCTGTCGGACGATCTCGCCGAGCTTAGCGGTTTCCATGCCCGCGCTCTGCAACTGCGCCAACGCCGCACCCGCCTCGACCGAGCCAAGCTGTTTCACGTCGCCGACGAGGATGACGCGGGCGTCATGCTTGTCGGCCAGGTCGAACAGCCGCGCGGTGTCGCGGGCGGAGAGAAGTGATGCCTCATCCACGATCCACACGGCGGGCTGACCCAGAGGAGACTGCTCGGGCGATAACAAATGGCGCGCGACCGTATTGCTGCGCGCGCCCAGCGCCTCACCCAGCACCATCGCTGCGGATGCGGTGGGAGCAAGCGCCACGACCGATACGCCCCGTGCCTCGGCTTCGCGGGCGAAGGTCGCGAGAACAGTCGTGGTCTTGGCGGTGCCCGCATAGCCCTGAACGGCGGTGACGCGGTTGCCGCTGGCCAAAAGTCGCTCGGTGGCAGCGCGCTGATCGGCGTTCCAGCCGAAACCCGCGCGCTCGGCCTGCGCCGATGCGGTGGCAACAGCCTTGGCGGCGGCGAGCGGTGAAGCGATCGGAGACAGCGCACCGCGCCCCTCGGCCTCGATCCGGAGCATCTTTGCTTCGGTTTCGACATTCTGGCGGGTGGTGAACCCGGCAAACTCCGCGCCGCGCCGGTCAAGATAGGTCCGATCGATCAACTCGCCCTGTCTCGCGGCGGCGTCGATGGCAGCACCAATCTCCGCATAACTTACCTTGCCCAACCCGATCCGCCCGGCTTCCTCCTGCAAGGCGGCGGCAGAGAAGACCGATTGCCGCTCGCCGAGCTTGTCGGCGGCGTAAGCGACGGCGCGATCCGCCATCATCGCCTCCTCCGCCATGTCGGCGCGATGCGCGGGGCTGGCGGCATGAGCTTCGGCCTGCCTGACCATCGCCACCCGCGCGTCCGTTCCGAACCCGGCTGCGCTCGCCGTCTCCCGCCAATCGGCAACAAGGGCGGCATGATCGGTCGCAACCTTCGCTTGCCGGGTGTCTAGCGCGGCGACCTGCTTTTCGGCGGCGCTGGCGGCGTCGCGCGAGGTGCCGCGTTCGGCCAATGCCGCCTCGATTTCGGCGCTGCGGGTGCTGAACGCGCCGATGATCTCGCTGGGCACGCCCTTGATCTCGAACAGCGAGTCCTTGCCCACCTCGATCTCATAGCCGAGTTCGCGAACCTTCAGCGCCAGTTCCTGCCGGTAGATCGCGCCGATCTGCTTTTGGAGCTGATAGATGGCGCGCGGTTCAAGGCTGCGCCATGTGCCGTCCTCGCCCTTCGTCGCATTTATGATGATATTGTGGGTGTGAAGCTGCGGGTCTTGGGCGCGGCTGGTGCCATGCTGGAAGCTGGCGACGACCAGATTGCCGGTCGCTTCGCGAGCGACGGTGCCGCCATCGCGAATGCGGGTCGCGGCCATATGCGTCTCGACATGCGCCATCGCGGTTTTCACTGCCTCGCCATGCGCCGCGATCAAACGCCGATCGCCCGCGACCTCGGCCATGATCGACACCGACTTGGGCGCGCTCAAGGTCACGTCCCAGCCGGGGCGATGCTCAAGCTGGCCGTCGCGAAACGTGCCAAGCTGCTCGCCCGCCACCTTGCCGTCCAGCAAATCCCGGAACTGGTCGCGGTCCACCTCGCCGGACAGGCCCAGCGCCTCCGCGCCCGCGCCGTGCCATTCCGAAGGCGATAACCCGCCTTCGGAATAATAATCGTCGGCCTCGTAATAGCTCGCGGCTTGCGCCGAACTTGTCAGCGCCGATACCGACGCAACCATCAGACCGGCCCCCGGCTCTTGGGTGTCGGCGGCAAGGGCGGCGATGGAGGCAGAGCCGGAGACGAAGGCGCAGTCTGCACCGCCTGCTGCCAAAGCGTGGTTTTCGGATCGCCCGCGACAAACACCCGCTGGCGCGCTTTCCCGCGCCGCGCGATATGATCGGCGGTGAGTTTGATCCGCGCGACCGGCAAGCCATCGGGGAAGAGCAAATAGCCCTCAAACTTCGGCAGGCGGAGTTCGCTTTCGAGAATGGCGGGCCGCATCTTTCGCATCCGGCCCAAGGTCGTGCGCGCCGTATCGTCGCCATCGGCAAGCGCGTCGGTGATCGTCTGGATCTCGACTTCGCATTCGCCGATCGTCTGGCTGGCCCAGACGCGCGTCTCGCTGTCGATGGTCTGGAGGAACAGCTTGGTGTTGCAGCACCCCAGCATCGATTCCGCGATCTGCGGTCCATAGCGGTGCCGCATCTGGCCGAGCGCCTGAAAGGTCAGCACGACTGCCGCGCCGAACTTGCGGCCCTCGGGGAGCAGCCGCGCAAGATTATCGACGCGCGGCAGGTCGGCCAGTTCGTCGAGCACGAACCAGATGCGGCGGTCGGGCGATGGGGAAAGCCCCAGCACGGCGCTCGCCGCACATTCGAGCCAGCAAGCGAGCAGCGGCTTCGACGCCTCGAAATAATCCTCCTTACGCGGCACGAATATCCACGGGCGGACGCCGGTGCGCCTGTCGAGGCCCGCGATAAAATCGCGGAAGGCGAAGGCATTCTCACCATCCTTCGGCATTCGCAGGAACTGGATGAGATTCGCGGCCTTCGCGAGCATGAACAGCACACTGCCGGTGGCCCGGTCGGCATCGTCGGAGAATGTCCGGGCCGACGATGTGTCTTTCAGCCAGCTCTTCAGCTTGTCCTTGTCCCACTTTTGAAGCGCGTCGAGCAGGTCCGGCAGCGTGCATTTCTTCTCCTTCCACAATTCCCGGATCATGTTGGCGACGAGGATGCGGCTTGTTTCGAGCCAGACATCGCGATCGTGCTGGCCGGTCTCGGTGATAAGCTGCTGCGCGATGCGGTCGGCGTCGGCCGGGTGCGCGATCTCGGCGAAGGGCGACCAGAAGGCGCAGCGGGCATCGAACGGGTTCAGGATGATGTCGCCACGCGCTGGATCGTAATAATGCGCGATGAACTCGCCGCTGGTATCATAGACCAGCGCCGCTTCGCCGCGCGCCTCGATCCCATCGAGCATCTGGCGCAGAGCGGTAGTCTTGCCGCTGCCGGTCGTCCCGATCATCGCCATGTGCCGCGTCTCGAGCCGCGACGGGATCGGCACCGCGCCGATGGCGAGCGCGCGGGTGCCGGCTTCGGCGGCGGTTAGCGCCGCAAGCTGCTTCTCGGTGGTGACGAGGGTTCCGGCGATGACACGATCGCGCAAGGCGCGCTCGCGGCGACGCGCCCTGACGTTACGCAAAAGGAGCAGGCATGACAGCCAGACCACGAAGCCGAGCAGGCCGCCTTTGACCGATAGCGATAAGAGACGTGATATCGATCCGCGATAATAGCGATCAGCAACCACCGCGCGGGCGGGGACACGATATTGCTTTCCCTGATATGTGACGTTGATCGCCGGATCGGGGCTGAAAGCGATCCAAAGCGCTCCGCGCGCATAGGCATAAACGCCGATCGCCCATTGCTCGTCTTTGTGGAGCATCGCGTAGGGCGCGCCGATCGAACCCAAGGCGACCGATGCGAGCATAATGCCGGCCTGTCGCTTGAACCGCTGCCACTGGCTCAGCCTATGATGCCGGCGCAACGCGTCGGCATGGATGCGGCGATCGTTGGATTGGGTCATGGCCGCTTCCCCTTCGAGAGGCGCCGCTGGCGATCGTAGGCCTCGTTGATCTCGGCGACGGCGATCTCATCAGTGGTGCGCTCGCCCAGCCCCGCGCTGCGGGCGTAGCAATAAGCGGCGCAAGCCGTGAACAACGCCCGGTCCAACATATGTTCGACATCGACAATGCGGTTGCTGATCGACGTCAGTTCGGAGACCAGTTCCCCCGATATGGCATCGCGCGCGGCGGGATCGGCAAGCGTCGCGACGCCCGCCTTCACGCTGCGCTGGAGCATCGCGTAGACGCTGATGCCTCGGCGCTCGGCGAGCGCGCGAAGCGCCTTGTCGAGCGACACGGGCACGCGGATGGTGTGGCGGACGAGTTTCATCGGCCGCCTCCCATGCGACAGCGATCCGCTGCCTCATCCAACGGCAGAAATCCGTGCTTTCCGAGTGCGCCAGAAAAGCCGCTGTCGGATCGCCGCCTCGAAAAGTGGCGGAAAAGCTGGATGCACCCGTGCGTGAGGTGTGTATCTAATTTATGGGTCCGATGCGTAGCATCGCGGCCCTGCGACCTCGCCATAAGGGCGGCCGGATCAGGCATGGTCCGAACCTTTCCGGCAAGCATCGCACAAGGAGCCGTCGGGTTCGCCGGAGCAGCAATCGCCAGGTCGATCGCTCGCGTTCGGCATGGCGCCGGTTGCCCGTTTGGCGGAATGCTCGTCCACCCATCGGGCGATTACCGCACGGACTTCTCGGTCGGTCTTGGGGCTGTCGATCTCGCGGCGCTGGCGCGGCTGATCGTAAAGACCATGTTCGACGATCCAGTCGCGTATTGCTCGCTCGACCGCCTCCTGCACGCGCCGGTCGAGGCGATGGGCTTCAACCGGATCGAGATGCGTGGTCACGCCGGGAGACTCGATCAACCCGCCCAGCGGAAGATAGCTCACGCCTGCCTTCTGCAACGGGCCGTCGATCCGCAAACTTGAAACCTCGCCCCGGTGGATATGGAGCGACGGGCGCTCATTGAGCGTCCAATGCGCGATGGAACTGCGATAGGTTTCGCCGTCCTCGTCGTCCGCGAGCAGCCGCTCGATGAGCGGCAGGGTGAATCGGGCGATGCGATAGTCGGCAGTGAAGTGGAGCGTGACCTCGCGGCCCACCCATAAGTGATGGGCCAGCCGATCCATGACGCGGCGAAAAATGGACATGGGGAATCCTTTCGTGAAATCACGATGCAAAGCTCTCAGGTGCTTCGGGGAGCAGGCGCGGAGCGGCCCGCCAGTTCAAAAGGCTGGGGCCGTGGAGCGCCTACGGGTCAGACGGCGGTGCGGGATTGTGCCAAGCGCCGGATGGATTCGGTGGTCAGCAGGGTTCGCCTGCCGATCTTGATGGCGTCGAGGCCACCGGATTTTATCAGGGCGTAAACCGACGACCGTCCGACGCCGAGCGCCTTGGCGGTGTCATTAATCGATATGGCAATAGGTTCCATGTGCGTGTCTCCATGCTGCCGATTCGCGGCGAGAGACATGCCAAGTTGCACATGGTTGCTGGCGTGTCGTCCAGCAATGCGAAAGCCGTCGAAGTCTGCCGATGACGCGCATTACAGAAATGCACGGCTGGGGTCCAAAAATCCAATGGCGGCGATCGAAAAACAATAACGCTGGTCAGCGGCCTTCGGCGGACGCGTTCGTCTCCAAATGCGTGCAGATTTTTTCCGCATAGCGCGTCAACTGATCGCGGCGCGGCACGTCACCGGACGCATCGGCATTTGTTTCGAACCATTCCGACAACCAATCCTTGACGGTGCTAATCGCCGCCGGTCGATCCTTCACATCCAATGCCCGTAGCCGGGGATCGCCGATCAGGGCGATAATCGCATCGTCATAGCGGTATTTGGTATTTCGACCGGGCCCACCTCGGCGCTTGGGTCTGCTCATCGCGAGCATCGTCTCGACATCATCGCGATGAAGATAAACGTCGGTGGGTAGCGACATGGCGGTCGGGTAACGCATGACCATCCCCCGATCCTTGCTGTGTTCGGAGAACAGAAAATAGCGCAGCCTGCCGAAAAACTGCCTGCGTTTGAGAGGAACCCGCTGCTTGCGGAAGCGGGAAAGATAATAGGCTTTCGGGCCGTCCACCTTCTGCAAATAGCCCAGCACCTCGTCAAAGAGCCTGTCCGGCGCGTGGGGCAGTTTCAACGGCGCGTCGGGGATTTTCAGGCCATATTGATAAGCCTGCCGCCAAAGGTGGGGCGCTATCGTCGCCGCTAGCGCGGCCAATGTGAGGTAGAAGAAGAGGTCCGTTGCTGCCGAGTGGCCCGATACAAGGAGGCCGATCAAGAGGAGGACGGACAGGAACCCGAAAGCAAAGCTGATGATGAAGGCTAGATTATAATATCGAACCGGCGATGGCTTGGCGTGATTGATGATCGCGGCGTTAAGGCTCAAGCCCTCATCCAGATCGTCCGATCTGAATTGAGCCAACACTTTCCAGAGAGGTACATTATCGGCTTCGTCCCCGTCTGCGAAGATTTTCCAACCTTCTCCGGGACGACCTGTCATCTGTTTCCTCCTTCGCGCAGTTCGTCCAGATAGTCGCTCCACCACTGCGCCATTTCAACACGTTCAGCCCAATAGGCCGACTGATTGTATATGCGCCGGACGCTGCCCGCGACCATGTGCGCCAGCGCCCGCTCGATAGCGTCGGGGTTCCATTTACCGGATTCGTTCAAAAGCGAGGATGCCGATGTGCGAAAGCCGTGGGCCGTCATCTGGTCCTTGGGATAGCCCATCCGGCGGAGGGCCGCATTGATCGTATTCTCACTGATCGGCCGTGTCCGCGATCTGATCGACGGGAACACATAGCGTCCAGAACCGGACAGGGTCCGCATGTTGGTGAGGATCGCTAGCGACTGCCGCGACAAGGGCACCGAATGAGGCTGGCGCATCTTCATCTTCCCTTCCGGAATGATCCAGACCGCCTTGCCAAAATCTACCTCCGTCCATTCCATATGACGTATTTCGCCGGGGCGCTGGAACACATGGGGCGTCAACTTAAGCGCGTGCATCACGGCTGGGTCACCTTGATAATCTTCGATCGCGCGAAGCAACGCCCCGAATGTGACCGCATCGGTGATTGCCGGAAAATGCTTGACCCTCGGGGTTGTCAGCGCGCCGATCAGCAATTGAGCCGGATCGCGCTCCGCCCGCGCCGTCGCAACTGCATAGCGAAACACTCGACTGGCAAAGGCGCGCAAGAGATTTGCGGTCTCCAGCCGGCCCCGACGCTCGTGCTTCCGCAACTCGTGCAACAATTCCTGCGGGGTGATCTCGGCCACCGGCCGTTTGCCGTAATCGTTTCCGAGAAGTTTCACGAACCAGCGCATCTTTGCGAGGGTGGGCTCCGCCATCCCCTCGCGCGCCTTCTTCTCGATCAGCTCCTGCGCCACACTGGAAAAGCTGTTGCTGGCGCGAATCCCCGCCTCGATGCGCTCTTGGCGCTTAACAAAATTGGGATCGATCGAATGAGCCAGTTGCCTTCGTGCTGCGTCGCGGGCGCTACGCGCTTCGGCCAAGGTGATTTCAGGGTAGGAACCTAACGCCAGTTTCCGCTCTACGCCGTTCATGCGATATTTGACGCGCCACAGTTTGCTACCCCTTGGATTGACCAGCAGGTATAAGCCCTGCGAATCCGAGACCTTGTAAGGCTTCTCTTTGGGCTTCGCCTTTCGAATTGCGGTGTCGGTTAGCACGATGGGGGCCTCGCATCCATGGAGGCTTGGCGGAGCCCCCTGATTAGGCCCCCAACGTTTGCAACTACAGGCAAACAGAGGCCATCACTGGCAATCAGCGAATGGTCCTAAACTATCGGAAATCAGCGGTTTTTTCAACCACCAGCACACCTCGGATGACAGGTTTTTGGAGGCCCGAGCCGGAATCGAACCGGCGTATACGGATTTGCAGTCCGCTGCGTCACCACTCCGCCATCGGGCCTCAGGCGCAGATTTGCGTGGAGAGAGCGCCCCTAGCGATTTCGCTTCGCACTGGCAATGCGATTATTGGGCGATCGCCGACGATTGGCATCGATCCGCAACGATGCGGGCTTGGCGGCTCCCCCGTTGCCAGCTATTGCGCGGCGCAGGTTGACGGCAGGGCTGTATTACTATTGCAATACAGCATGGCATGGGCTAGGGCTGCGCGCAACGCTTTGGGTCCAGAGAATCGGAATCGGATGATGGCGACGAAATTGAGCGAGATGGGGGCGGCCGACATGCGCGCCGCGATGATCGACAGCCAGCTTAGGACGAACGACGTCATCGACCCCGCGGTGATCGGCGCGATGGGCGCGGTGGCGCGCGAGGCGCATGTGCCCGCGGCGCTTGCCGGCGTCGCCTATATGGACCGCGCGATCGATCTCGGCGCGGGCCGCGCGCTCAACCCGCCGCTCGTCACCGGCCGGTTGCTCGTGGCCGCCGACATCCGTGCCGGCCAGCGCGTGCTGCTGATCGGCGCCGCGACGGGCTATACCGCCGCGCTGCTCGCCCGGCTCGGCGCCGAGGTCCATGCGGTCGAGGAATCGTCCGACCTGCTCACCGCCGCGCGCGCTGCAACGCCCGACGCGACTGTCCACTGGACCGAAGGCCCGCTCACCGCCGGCGCGCCGAAGGCCGCGCCCTTCGACCGCATCATCATCGACGGCGCGATCGAGATCTTGCCCGATGCCCTCACCGCACAGTTGGCCGAGGGCGGGCGGATCGTCGCCGCACAGCGCGACGGCAGCGTGACGCGCCTCGTCCAAGGCGTGAAGACCGGCGGCGCCGTAGCGCTCCGTTCGTTTGCCGACATGGATGTCGCGCCGCTTCCCGGCTTTGCGGCGCCGAAGGGTTTCCGATTCTGAGGGCTTCCGACGGCCCCCTTTCCTCCCCGCTTCAGGCTGAACATCATAATGCACGACAAGAGACATATCGAAATCGGCCGACGCGCTCGCTGGCTTGCCGGACTGGCGCTGGGGGCGCTGGTCCTGACCGCGCCGGCGCACGCCGAAACGCTGCAGGGCGCGCTCGCCAAGGCTTATGAGAACAACCCGACGCTGACCGGCGCGCGCGCGGGCCAGCGCGCGAACGACGAGAATGTGCCGATCCAGAAAAGCTACGGACTCCCCGACGTCGGGGCGCAGGCGAGCTATGACGAAAATGTCATCGTGCCGGGCAACAGTTTCAATTCTCCCGCGCGTTCGCTGACGGCCGGCGGACAGTTGACGGTGCCGCTGTATCAGGGCGGCGCCGTCCGCAATGCGGTGAAGGCCGCCAAATATCGCGTCGAGGCAGGGCAGGCCGACCTCCGCGCAACCGAAGCGAGCATTTTCTCGCAGGTCGTCGGCGCCTATATGGACGTCATCCGCGACATCGCGATCGTCCAGCTCAATCAAAAGAATGTCGCGGTCCTCAAGACCAATTTGCAGGCGACGAGCGACCGTTTCGAGATCGGCGATCTGACGCGTACCGACGTCGCCCAGTCGCAGGCGCGGCTGGCGCTGGCCGAAGGCGATCTGCGCACCGCCGAATCGAACCTGATCCGCAGCCGCGAAACCTATATCAAGCTCGTCGGCGACGCGCCCGTCGACCTGCAGCCGCCGCCGGCGCTGCCCAACCTGCCGGCGAGCGCGGAGGATGCGGTCGCGATCGCGCTGAACAACAACCCCGACATCGATTCGGCGAACCAGCTGCTCAAGGCGAGCGACGCCGATATCGGCACCGCCAAGGCGACGCGCGCACCCAAGGTTTCCGCGATCCTGAACGGCGGCTACAATAATTATCTCGGCTCGCTGAACAGCGGCGTCGAAGGCGTCAGCGTCCTGCAGGAGACGTCGAGCGCCGCGGCGGGCGTCCAGGTCACGCTGCCGATCTTCACCGGCGGCCGCCGTTCGGCGCAAGTGCGCCAGGCGCAGTCGCGCAGCAGCCAGGCGATCGAAAATTATGTCGCGGTCGAACGCGACGTGATCGCGCAGACGCGCGGCGCCTATGCCGCGTGGCAGGCGAACGAGCGAATCATCGCCGCGACCGAGCAGGCGGTCGGCGCCAACGGCCTGTCGCTGGAAGGCGTCCGCGCCGAGAACAGCGTCGGCACCCGCTCGATTCTCGACATATTGAACGCCGAGCAGGAATATCTGAACGCGCAGGTCCAGCTCGTCTCGGCGCGCCGCAATAGCTATGTCGCCGCTTTCTCGGTGCTCGCCGCGATGGGCAAGGCCGAAGCGCGCGATCTGGGGATCGAGGGCGGCGCGCTCTATGACCCGGAGGCCAATTACCGCCGCGTCAAGGGTCAGATCTGGGACTGGGCCGACGATCCGAAGCCGCAGCAGGTCGCGACCGACACCAAGGCCATCCCCGCCGCCGACGCAAGCGTCCCGCCGTCGATCGACACCCCGCTCCCCCAATAGCCACAATAAGCTTGGCAAAAGCCGCTTCGCGCCGGTAGGATGATGGTTAACCGCCCTTGAAGGGCAACCCACGATGGCGTGGGGCCCGGATTCGTGGGGTAAGGGGGCAAATATGGGCGATCTGTCGCGCGAGCCGTCTATGGAAGATATCTTGTCGTCGATTCGGCGGGTGATTGCCCGCGACGAGGCACCGGGCGCCCGCATCCAGCGCGGCGAGGACGTGCTCGACCTTCACGACGAAGAATCGGACGAAGCCGACGAGACGGCGGCGATCCCGACCCCCGCGATCCCGACCGAAGAGGAACTGGTGTCGGCCGCGAGCGCGCACGCCGCACGCCAGTCGCTCGAGGCGCTGAACGCCGCGGTCTCGCCGGCCGCGCCCACGGCATCCGCTCCCGCGGGGGGCCGCACGATGGAAGAGGTCGTGCTGGAAGCACTTCGCCCGATGCTCAAGGACTGGCTCGACGCCAATCTCCCCGCGATGGTCGAGGCGATGGTGGCGAAGGAAATCAGCCGGATTACCGGGAAGAAATTCTAGGGCCCTGCGATCATCCCTGCCGCGCAGCGATGGGGAGAATTTTAGAGCGCCGCGCGTTAAATCGGCACCACCCCCATTCCGTTCGTGTCGAGCGAAGTCGAGACACCCATCGGGGCAGCGCAAGGCCGATGGGTGTCTCGACTTCGCTCGACACGAACGGGACGGTGAGTCAAATGAAGGTGCAGCACTCTATCCCGCCCAATCCTCCAGCAGATATCTTGCGATCGCCAGCGGCGGCGGGGCCACGAAGCTCGCGCCCATGTCGCCCGCGAGCGCCGCAAGCACCTCGGCGCGGTCGACCCACATCGCCGCTTCGATCTCGGTCGTATCGAGCCTCAGCGCGGGATCGCGCGCGACCGCGCGGCAGCCGATCATCAGCGACGAGGGGAAGGGCCAGGGCTGGCTCGCCACATAACTGACGTCCGAAACCTGGATACCGGCCTCCTCGAACAATTCGCGCGCGACCGCTTCCTCAAGCGATTCGCCGGGCTCGACGAAGCCCGCGAGCGCCGAGAAGAATCCCGGCGGAAAGCCCGGCTGGCGCCCGACGAGCACGCGCCCTTCATATTCGGCAAGCATGATCACCACCGGGTCGACGCGCGGGAAATGCTCGGCGCGGCACGATCCGCAATTACGCCCCCAGCCGCCGCGGAAAATCTCGGTTCCCTGTCCGCACACCGCGCAAAAGCGATGCCGCGCGTGCCAGTCGACGAGGCTGCGCGCGCCGCCGTAGAGCGCGGCCTCCTCGGGCGATAGCAGGGGCAGCAGCCGCATCACGGTGCGCGAGCGCGCGTCGATCCGCGCCCCCGGCGCCGGACCGCGCACGAAGCGCGGCGCCCCGGCATCGTCGATCCCGAGGAGCAGCAGCGGCCGCTCGTCGGCCGGATCGAGCGGCTCCCAGATCAGCCCGCCGCGCTCGCCGGGCACCGGGTCGATCCCGTCCATCGCGAGACAGGTCGCGCGCGGGTCGCGCGTCGCCGCCGCGAACGCCTCGGCATCGGTGCGAAGCGGATCGGCGCGGTCGAGCCGCGCGCCGGTGAATCCCAGCGGCAGCGGCATCAGGCCATCACATCCTTGTAGAAGGCCTTGCCGAAATCGCGCTGGAAGGGCAGCGCTTCGGCGGGCATATATTGGGCATAGCCGCCAACGCGATACCCGCGCGTGCGATCGACGAAGCCGATCGTTCCCGCCGCGCCGCCCCAGCCATAGACGCCCTCGCCCGTCGGCGACGACGCCAGCGATACGCGCCCACCGGCGCCGAAGCCTTCGCCCTCGACGAAGCTGTTCTTCGTCGTCGCGCCTTCGGGCAGCAGGTTCGACATCGCGAGCCGCGCGGTTTCGGGTTTCAGGATGCGGACGCCGCCCGTCTCGCCCTCCCCGAGCAACATCGCAAGGAAGCGGTCGTAATCGCGCGCGCTCGCGACGAGGCCGCCGCCGCCGTAGGGGATCGGCGGCTTGTCGAGATAGATCGAGCTCGTCGCCGGATCGATCGGCAGCAGCGCACCGCCGAAGGGCGCATAGTTGGTCGAGAGCCGCGCGACATCGGCCGCCGCGACCTGAAAGCCCGTGCTGGTCATGCCGAGCGGATCAAAGATGCGCGCCTTCAGGAAAGCGTCGAAGGGCTGTCCCGACACGACCTCGATCACGCGGCCCATCAGGTCGAGCCCGACCGAATAGCTCCACTGGGTGCCGGGTTCATAGACGAGCGGCAGCTTGGCGAGCCGGTCGGCGAATTCGGCAAGGCTCGGCGCCGACGCCGACGTCGGCATGCCGGGAATCGGCAGTCGGCTGACCTGCCCGCCAAGGATGCCCGCCGCATTATAGGCGTCGCGCAGCGGCCCCTTCTGGATAATGCCATAGCCGAGCCCCGCGGTGTGGGTGAGCAGGTGGCGCACGGTGATCAGCGTCTTCGCGTCGCGCACATCGGTCAGCGAGCCGTCGGGGGTGTTCTGCACCTTCATCTTCGCGAAGGCGGGCAATATGTCGGCGATCGGCTGGTCGAGTTTCAGCCTGCCTTCCTCGACCAGGATCATCGCCGCCATGCCGGTGACCGGCTTGGTCATCGAATAGAGCCGCCAGATCGTGTCGCCATCGACCGGCTTCGCCGAATCCATCGCCTGCGTCCCCGCGCCGAAGACGTCGAGCGCCCCCTGCGCCTTGCCGATCGCGGCGAGCGTGCCCGCGAGTTCGCGGCGGTCGACGAAGCCCTCGATGAAGGCATCGGTCGCGGGATAGAGCGCGGCGCCGTCGGCCTTCCACGCGAAGGCCGCGCGCGGCAGCAGCATCCCCGCGCCGCCGAGCGCGATTCCGCCGAGCATCGCGCGGCGCGAAACCATCATGTTCATGCAATCCTCTCCCGCATCCTGTCGGTCAGTTTTCGATAGAGCGTCGGCAATCCCGCCGCGTCAAGCGCCGAAAGCGGCCACCATTCGCCTTCCCCTGCGGCAAGCTCGCTTTCGCGCGCGATGAGGGTCAGCCGCAGGTCGAAATGGGTGAAGCCATGATCGACATGGACGAGGCCGGACTCGGGCGGCGCCTCGTCGGTCCACTCGCCACCGGGCAGCGCGCGCATCCCGCCGAGCATCCCCTTGCCGGGGCGGCGCACCAGCCAGATCGCATCGTCCCGCTCGATCCACCAGGCGACGCCATAGCGCTGCGGCTTCGCCTTCTTCGGCGGCTTGACCGGCAGCTTCTCGATATCGGCGCGTCCACGCGCGCGGCAGTCGGTCCTCACCGGGCAGATGCCGCACGCAGGGGCGCGCGGGGTGCAGATGGTCGCGCCGAGATCCATCAAGCCTTGCGCGAAATCGCCGGGGCGCCCCTGCGGGACGAGCGGCGCCAGCGCGGCGCGGATCTCGCGCTTCGCGGCGGGCAGCGGCGTTTCGATCAGGCGATGCCGCGCGATCACCCGCTCGATATTGGCGTCGACGACGACCGAGGGTCGGCCGAACGCGATCGCCGCGACCGCCGCCGCCGTATAATCGCCGACGCCGGGCAAGGCGCGCAGCCCCTCCTCGTTGTCGGGAAAGCGCCCGCCATGCCCGGCGACCACCGTCCGCGCGCAGGCGAGCAGGTTGCGCGCGCGGGCATAGTAGCCGAGCCCCGCCCACGCCGCCATGACGTCGGCGTCGTCGGCCGCCGCCAGATCGGCCACCGTCGGCCAACGCCGAACGAAGCGCATGAAATAGCCCGCGACCGCCGCGACCGTCGTCTGCTGGAGCATGATCTCGGCCATCCAGACGCGATAGGGGTCGGGAACCGTCTCGCGGCCCGGCGGTATGCGCCATGGCAGATCGCGCGCCGCGCGGTCGTACCAGCCGAGCAGACGGCCTGCGAAACTATCGATGCTCTGGACGCTCACCCCCCGCCTATGGCATGGCGGCGGCGATGGCGAAAGCGGGGAGCAACGACGGCGACGGCGCCAAGCGGAAGGCGAAGAAAAAGCCCGAAGCGCGCGCCTATGAGCGGCCGCGCGGCGGCGAGGCGCGCTCGATCGCCGACCTCGTCCCCGAAATCGGCCGCACCGCCTTCCGCAAATTCGGTTTCATCCAGTCGTCGGTGGTCAGCCGCTGGCGCGAAATCGTCGGCGACCGGCTCGCCGACGTGACCCAGCCCGCGATGATCCGCTTTCCCGCCGGGCAAAAGGCGGGGGGGACGCTGCACCTGACGATCAGCGGCGCACACGCCCCGATGCTCCAGCATGTCGCACCCGACATCATCGCGTCGGTCAACCGCTTCTTCGGCTATGCCGCGATCGCCACCGTGCGCATGACCCACGGCCAGGTCACCCCCGCCGCCGCCGTTCAGCCACCGGCAATGCTGAAACCCGTACCCGCCGAACTGGGGGACAGTCTGCGCGACATCGGCGACCCGGAACTGCGCACCGTGCTCGAACGCATGGCGGCGGGGCTAGCGGGAACGCCGAACATCCCCAAGATCAGTTGAAGGTTCGCCATGTCGAAAATTCATGTCACGCCTCTCGCCCGCCGCGCCGCGATCGCCACCCTGACGGCGGCCGCGCTCACCCTGTTCGTCGCCGCCACACCCGCGAAACCGGCACGCTGGTCGGCGACCGTCAGCGTCAATTCGATCGGTGCCTATGTCGTCGGCAACCCCAAGGCGAAGATAAAGCTGGTCGAATATTTCAGCTATACCTGCAGCCATTGCGCCGATTTCGCGAAGCTCGGCTCGGCGCCGCTCAAGGCGCAATATATCGACAAGGGTCTCGTCCTCTTCGAATATCGCAACCTCGTCCGCGACCCCGTCGACCTGACCGCCGCGCTGCTGGCGCGCTGTGGCCCGGCGAGCGCCTTCGCCGGCAACCACGAGGCGATCTTCGCCGCGCAGCCGGTATGGCTGAACAAGGTGGTCAAGATGAGCGAAGCGCAGAGGGCAAGCTGGTATCAGGGCGAACCCGGCGCGCGCGCGCGCAAGATCGCCGCCGACACCGGCCTCGCCGCACTGATGCAGAAGCGCGGCTATTCGGCGGCGCAGGTGAACGCCTGCCTCGACAGCGAAGTCGCGCAGGCCGAAGTGACCGGCATGACCAATATCGGGCTTTCGGCCGATCACGTCCGCGGCACCCCGACCTTCTTCGTCAACGGCCGCGACGCCGAAGTCACCGCCTGGTCCGCGCTGAAAACGAAACTCGACGCCGCGCTCAAGGGCTCGTAAAAGCCCGCTCCAGTCATCATCCCCCAATCATGCCCAAGGAAAGCCCGACCATGATCCAGCCCAAGCTGCGCATCCTCCTCCTCGCCTCGCTCGGCGCGCTCGCGCTCAGCGCATGCGGCGAAAGCAAGACCGACCAGACCAAGCAGCAGGACGTCATCGCCAAGGTCGCCGCGCCCGCGGGCAAGAGCTGGTCGCAGACGGTCAGCAAGAATGCCGACGGCGGCTATGTGATGGGCAACCCCGACGCGCCGATCAAGGTCATCGAATTCGCGTCGATCACCTGCTCGCATTGCGCGGTCTTCTCGACCGAAAGCCACGAGGAACTCCGCCGCGACTTCATCGACACCGGCCGCGTCAGCCTGGAGGTCCATAATTTCATCCGCGACCCGCTCGACGCCACCGCCGCCGCGATCATCCGCTGCGCGCCGGTCGACCGCTATTTCCCGTTGCAGGACAATGTCTTCGCCTCGCAGGAAGAATTGTTCGCGGGCGTGAAGGGCAATGAAGCCGCCGCCGACGCCGCGATGAAACTGCCCCCCGCGCAGCGCTTCCCCGCTTTCGCCAAGGCGCTGAAGCTCGACACTTTCTTTCAATCGCGCGGCGTGACCGGCGAGCAGATCAACGCCTGCCTGTCCAACGTCGACAATATCTCGAAGCTCGAACAGGGCACCAACGCCGCGGCCGAGAAATATCAGATCCAGGGCACCCCGACCTTCGTCGTCAACGGCCAGGTTCTCGAAGGCGTCGCCGCCTGGGGTCCGCTGCGCGATCATCTGCGCACCATGGGTGCGCGCTGAACGACGGTTTAGCTCATCTCCGTCATCCCGGCCCTTCGACTGCCTTGGCAGGCGCTCAGGATAAACTTCAGCAAAGCTGACGGCCGGGATCTCGCCGATGCGCCAGAACGCAAGGATGAGATCCCGGCCTTCGCCGGGATAACAAGATGTGAGAGCCCTTGCGACTCCCCCCTGAGCGCGCCATGACAGCGTCAGGGGGAAATGTGACGCAAAGGTTGCAACAGCTCCGATTCGGCCGCCTGCACGGGGATTGCCCGTGCAGATAAAGCGCCTGCGCCTGACCGGTTTCAAAAGCTTCGTCGAACCCACCGAACTGCGCATCGAGCCCGGCCTGACCGGCGTCGTCGGCCCCAATGGCTGCGGCAAGTCGAACCTGCTCGAAGCGATCCGCTGGGTGATGGGCGAATCCTCGCCCAAATCGATGCGTGGCGGCGGGATGGAGGACGTCATCTTCGCGGGCACCGCGCAGCGCCCGCCGCGCGATTTCGCCGAGGTCGGAATCCATTGCGATACCGAGGGCGGGGTCGTCGCCGGCCTGTCCGACGCCAGCGAGGGCGACGAGCTCGAAATCATCCGCCGCATAGAACGCGGCGCGGGATCGGCCTATCGCGCCAACGGTCGCGACGTGCGCGCGAAGGACGTCGCGCTGATTTTCGCCGACGCCGCGACCGGCGCGCACAGCCCGGCGCTCGTCAGCCAGGGCAAGATCGCGAACGTCATCGCCGCCAAGCCGACCGACCGCCGCGCGATGCTGGAAGAGGCTGCCGGAATCGCGGGCCTGCACGTCCGCCGCAAGGACGCCGAGCAGAAATTGCGCGCGACCGAGACCAACCTCACGCGGCTCTCCGAAATCGTCACCGACATGGAGGTGCGCGCGAATGCACTGCGCCGCCAGGCGCGCGCCGCCGAAAAATACCGGAAGCTGTCCGAAGACATCCGCGTCGCCGAGGGGCGGCTCATCTATGCGCGCTGGCGCGATGCCGCGGCCGCCGCCGACCAGGCGCGCCGCGACGCCGACGCCGCCGACGCCGCGGTGAAGGCGGCGCAGGCCGAACTCGAAACCGTCTCGGCGGCGCAGGTCGAAGTCGCGACCCGCGTCGGCGCCGCCCGCGCCGAGGCGCAGGCGCGGCGCGACGCGCTCGCGGAAGCGACCGCGACGCTCGTCCGCCTGCAGGGCGAGGAACGCGCCGCGCGCCAGCGGCTCGACGATCTCGCGGCGCAGCAGCAACGCCTGGCCGACGACCGCACCCGCGAAGGCGAACTCGCGCGCGAAGCCCACGCCGCACTCACCGCGCTCGATGCCGAGGCGAAGCAGCTTGCGCAGGATATCGCCGCGCACGGGGCGAGCCGGGCCACGCTCGTCGAGGCGCATCAGGCCGCGCAGGCGCATCTTCGCGATGCCGAGGTCGCGCTGGCGCAGGCGCGCGCACGCGCCGCGAGCGAGGCGGCCGACCGCCGCATCGCGGTCTCGGCGCACGATGGTGCCGCAGCCGCCGTCCGCCGCGTCGAGCAGGAAAAAGCGCGCGTCGATGCCGACATCGCCGCGCTCGGCGACAGCACCGCGCTCGCTACGGCCCGCGCCGAAAGCGCGCAGGCGGCCGAGCAGGCCGAAGCCGCGATCGCCGCCACCGAAGCCGCCTTGCAGGAGGCCGAGGCCGACCGCGAAGCGACCGCCGCCGACCTCGCCGCCGCCGAAGCCGGGCTCGCCGAAGCGCGCGCCGCGCTCGCGGCGCTCGACGGCGAAGCCGCAACACTCGAACGCGCGCTCGCCGCCGCGCGCAGCGGCGACGACCGCATCCTCGACCGGCTGCGCGTGACTCCCGGCTACGAAGCCGCGCTCGCCGCCGCGCTCGGCGACGATCTCGACGCCGGGACCGACACCGCCGCCGCACGCGTCTGGGGCGGCGCCGAGCAGCGCCCGGACGACCCGCCTCTGCCCGCCGGCACCGAATCGCTCGCCGACTATGTGCAGGCCCCCGCCGCGCTCGCGCGCCGTCTCGCGCAGGTCGCGGTCGCCGAAACCGACAGCGGTCAGCCGCTCGCGGTCGGCCAGCGCGTCGTCACGCTGGACGGAGTGATGCGCCGCTGGGACGGCTTCGTGACGCGCGGCGACGGTGCGACCGCGACCGAGCGGCTGCAACGCCAGAACCGGCTCGATGAGCTCGCGGCGCAGCGCCCGCAAGTCGAGCTCGGTGTGCAGGAACTGACGGACCGCCGCGACGCCGCCGCGGCAAAAGCCGCCGAACTCGCCGAAGCCGCCGCCGCCGCGCGCAAGGGTCTCGCACAGGCCGACGAGGCCCGCCGCGCCGCGTTGCGCGCCGCCGATCAGGCCGAAGCGGCGCTCGACCGCCACCGCGACGCCGCCGCGCTGTTGGGTCGCCGCCTCGCCGAAATCGCCGCCGCCGCGACGGAGGCCGCCGAAGCACTCGCCGCGCAGGAAACGGTGCTTGCAGCGCTCCCCGACGAAAGCCTCGCGCGCGCCGCGCTCGACACCCAGGAAGCCGCGACCGACCGCGCCCGCGCCGGCGCGAACGACGCGCAGGGCACGCTCGCCGCGCACGACCGCACACTCGCGGCGCTGAGCGAACGCCAGGCGGTCGTCGGCGCCGAGATCAAGAGCTGGAAAGCGCGCGCGGGCGAGGCGGCGCGGCGCGTCACCGACATGGACAAGCGCGCCGAAGCGCTCGCCGCCGAGGCCGCGAAGCTCGCCGGTCTCCCCGACAAGCTCGCCGCCGACCGCGCCGATGCCGAGACACGGCAGGCCGGTCTGCGCGAACAGGTCGCGGCCGCCGAAGCGCACGAACGCGAGGCCGAGGCCGCGCTCCGCGAAGCCGAGGCCGCGCTCACCGCGATCCGCGAGCGCGTCGCCGCTGCGCGCGAGACCCGCGCCGGGGCCGCCGCGCGCTCCGAGAATGCCGAGCTGCGGCGCGTCGAAATGGGCCGCCTGTCGGGCGAGCGCTTCGAGTGCCCGCCGCCGCTGTTGCCGCAAAAGGCGGGCTTCGAGAGCGCGAGCGTCGGCGATGCGAGCACCGAATCGGCGCAGCACGACCGGCTGATCGCCGAGCGCGAGCGGCTCGGCCCGGTCAATCTCGTCGCCGCCGACGAGCTTGCCGAACTCGACGTCGAGCGCGAGAAGAGCGCTGCCGAGATCGAGGAACTGACGCAGGCGGTGAATCGGCTGCGCGGCTCGATCGGCAATCTCAATCGTGAAGGCCGCGTCCGCCTGCTCGCCGCGTTCGAGACCGTCAACGAGCATTTCCAGCGCCTCTTCACCACGCTGTTCAACGGCGGTCAGGCCCACCTCGAACTCGTCGATTCGGACGATCCGCTCGAGGCTGGTCTCGAAATCATGGCGCAGCCGCCGGGCAAAAGGCTCGGCACGCTGACCCTGCTGTCGGGGGGCGAGCAGGCGCTGACCGCGGTCGCGCTGATCTTCGGCCTCTTCCTCACCAACCCCGCGCCGATCTGCGTCCTCGACGAGGTCGACGCGCCGCTCGACGACGCGAATATCGAGCGCTTCTGCGACCTGCTCGACCGCATGAGCCGCGAGACCAACACCCGCTATCTGATCGTCACTCACAATGCGGTGACGATGGCGCGGATGCATCGCCTGTTCGGGGTGACGATGATCGAGAAGGGCGTCAGCCGCCTGGTGTCGGTCGACCTCGGTGGGGCGGAGGAATTGCTGGCGGCGGAATGATTAAATAGGGACAGTCCCTATTATTCAGGGCGCGCTGCCCACCACCAGCATCGCCGCGAACACGAGCAGCCCGGCGAAGCGGTTGCTGCGGAATTTCGCCAGCGCATCGGCGCCGTTCGCGGGGTCAAGCGTTACCACCTGTCCTGTCAGGTGCAGCGCCGCGGGCACCAGCGCCACAAGCACCAGCGGATCGGGCCGCACACTCCACAGCGCCCCCGCCCAGCCCGCGAGCGCGAAACCATAGCAGAGGCCAACCCCGCCCTTCACATGGCGCCCCAGCGCGCGCGCGCTCGACTTGACGCCGACCAGCGCATCGTCCTCGATATCCTGCAGCGCATAGATGGTGTCGTAGCCGATCACCCAGGCGATGCAGCCGGCATAGAGCAACGGCAGCGCCAACCCCTGCCCTCCGCCGACCGCGATCCAGCCGACGAGCGCGCCCCAGCTGAACACGAGGCCCAGCCACGCCTGCGGCCACCAGGTGATGCGCTTCATGAAGGGATAGGCAGCGACGAGCGCGAGGCTTGCGACCGCCACGATCTCGGCGGGAAGCGGCAATTGCACCAGCACGACCAGCCCGATCAACGACAGCAACGCGGTCCACAGCAAGGCGCCGCGCACCGACACCGCGCCACTTGCGACCGGGCGCGATGCGGTGCGCGCGACCTTCGCGTCGAGGTCGCGGTCGACGATATCGTTATAGACGCATCCCGCGCCGCGCATGACGATCGCGCCGAGCAGCATCCACAGGAACAAGGGCCAATGGCTCCGCACCCCGCCCGCGAGCGCCAGCCCCCAGGCGCACGGCCAATAGAGCAGCCACCAGCCGATCGGCCGGTCGAAGCGCGCGAGCAGCGCATAGGGGCGCAGCGGCGCGGGAAGCAGGCCGAGGAAGCCCTGATGCTGGCTGTCGGGAGGATGCGTCGCGGCGGTCATCGATGCCGCGGGCGATAGCAGCAGTCGCGCGCGGGATAAATGCCTATCGCCGCCGCGCGCCCGTTCAGGGGACTCAGGTGGTGCAGGTCGACGCGGTCACCCCGGTCGAGGGGTAGATTTTCGTCAGGTCGCGCGGCTCGCGGATGTTGAAGGCGGCGGCCGACCGGATCGTTTTCGGTCCCAGCCATTTGCCATAGAGGAGCGGCTTATATTGATAGACGACCTCGACGAACATCACCGCGGTGCCGCTGACCGCGGTGACCTCGTGATCCTTCGGCCCCATACCCTTGAAGTTCGTGCCCGTCGCCCCGGTCCCTTCCGGACCGAAGGCCGAGGTAACCTTCATATTGCCATAGCAGCGCTGCCAGTGGATCCACTGGCCGCCTTCCTTGTTCTGCTCGAGGCTCGACAGGATGATGCGGCCGCGGTTCTTGAAGTCGAGGCCACCCGCCTGCTTCTCGACCCCGGTGAAGACCTCGTTGACGTCGATCTCGCGAACTTGCGGCTGCGCGAGGTTGCTGCCCGCCGCGATGCGCGAGGCATTGTCGGCGGTGTTGAGTCCGATCTGGCTGATGCGGGTGTTGATCAGCGTCAGATTGGCGATTTCCAGCCCCCCGAAGCCAAGCAGCACGAGGAGCGGGATCGAAAAAGCCATTTCGATGAGCACGGTCGCGCGAACGCTGCGGGCGAGGCGCCGCGCCTGAACGCGCAGACGATGAAGAACGGGGCCGGTCATGCGCATATCTCCGCCGCTATTTCGCTTCCCGCAGCAAAGGGCTGGTTGCGTAGCACGGTCGTCGATGACAGCGTCTTATATTCGGACTGCCCCAACATCCGCCACACGGGCAGGATGCGCTTGAATCGCATGGAGGCGGTATAGAGAACCACGTCGTCGGCACCGCCGTTGCCTGTCTTGCCTCCGTCCTCGACGCAGTCGACCACGCCGTCGCCGTCATAATCGACCGTGCGCGGCTCCTTCATTTTGCTGAAATCGTCATAGGCACGGCGCTTGAAGCTCACTTCGGCACCCTTGAACACCTTGTGCACCTGGTTGCTCACGAAGGTATCGAGCTTCGACTGATCGATGGCATAGGTTTCGATCGTCGCGTCGCGACCGGCCTTGGCGACCGCGCCCTGCAGCACCTGCTGCGCATACATCTGCCAGCAATAGTCGAAGATCCCCATCAGGACGAGGAGAAAGACCGGGGCCGTCAGCGCAAATTCCATCAGCGCCGTGCCGCGCTGATGGCGGCGAAGGCGGCGAAGCAGAGCGGACACCGGGCTCATTGCGACAGCCTCAGCTTGGAGATCTGACGGGCGATCGCCTGGAACTGGTCGTTGAGCTGCGACGCATTGCTGGCTTCGAACGCCTGGCCCGACGAGGCGCAACTGTTGAGGTTGGCGTTGCTGCCGACCCCGAAGGACACCACCCAGATGGTGATCGCACGCTGGCGCGCCGCCCGGCAAAGCTGGACGAAGCGGTTGTTGTGCCGCGCGATCGCGTCATCGTCGCTCGTCGCGCCGATTCGCGGCATCGACCGTTCCTGTCCCTGATGCGACAGATTGTCGCGCGGCGTCATCATGTCGCCGTCGGTCATGAAGATGACGTGGCGGCTGACCGGACGGCCGTTATAGGGTCCGTTCTCGTCGGCAAACAGGCCGCTCGGCGACAGCAGCCGCGCGCCCCACGCCATGCCCGCGTCATGATAGGTATAGCCTTTGGGCTGCAGCGTGTTGATATAGGCCGCGAACTTGTCGTGGTCCGTCTTCGTCATCGTCTCCAGCTTCATCGCCGCCGCCGGACAGGCGGCATAGTCACCGCCCTTTTCGACGAAATTGGTGAGATCTTTCGTCGAGCCCGAAAGCGGCTTCTCCTGGCTGCGATTATAGGTGACGTCGGGGAGGAACAGCTTCCATTGGGTATCCGCATCGCCAGCTGTCGGGAGCGTATCGATATCCATGTCGAGGGCGTTCGAAGGAGCCGTCTCGTTGGACGCGAATTTCGTCGTAATCCGCTCGATGATGCACCCGCCCCAGCTCGTGGTGACCGTCGCGCCCTCATCGCCGGTATCGGACTCGATCGTCGATCCGGTCTTCAGCGGACGCGTGTCGAATTCGCGATCGAGATAATTATAGGCGCCGTCGAAAACCCTGGTCAGGGTCTCGACCGTCTGCACCTTGTAATAGGTGCGCGTGAACGTCCAGCGGAGCTTTTTGATCTGACAACTGCCGGGCTTCTTCTTGGTGGCGGGCTGCCAAGTGGCGTCATAGGAATAATATTCATACGTCCGCTTCTGATCGCTGACGGTGATACGTGTGCTGCCGTCGATAACGGGATTCTGGACATTCTGGTTCTTGGTATCGATGATCTTGGGTGACGCGCTCTCATCCCAGTCGACGCAATCCTCCTGGACCTTGTCGACCGTCCCTGCGTCTTGCCAGTTGTCCTTCCCATTTTTCTTGTCGGCGATGGGCGGGGTCGCGTCAAAGTCCGTGGAATCGACCGTTCGCGCATCGCTCCATATTTCTTTGGTTTTCGGCGAACGCGAGGGGAGCCACTCGGAGTCCGCCAGCCAGTCGGGATTCTTCGCGATCAATATCTGTCCGACGTTGACCGACGAGCTGTAGGGAACCACCCCAAAGCGAATCCGCCCGTCGCCGACGTCGGCGTTGGTCAGCGTATCGAAGAAATCGACCGCCGCCTTGCGCAGCGCCTCGATCTTGGTGTCGTCGTCGTCGCTGTCCGCCTTGCGCGCCATCGACCCGGTGACGTCGAGCACCATCATCACATCGACGTTCGAGATTTCGAGCTTCGCGGTGCAATTGGCCGCCAGGTCGAACTGGTCCTTGCCGAAGATATACATGAGCGCGGTCGGCAGGATCGCGGTCGCGCGGCCGGCGACATCCGACGACCCGACACCCCAGGAGGAAAAGGACACCGCGTGACTGCCGAAATTTCCGTCCGGGAAATTGAAGTTGAACATCTTGTTCGCTTCGGTCTTCGCCGGGTCCGTATAGAGGGCGCCGGCCATCGCGCGCCGGCCGGCGAGCACGCCGGCGTCGCACGCCTGTTGCAGGCGAAGCTGGGTCATATAGGCGCGCCCGATGTCGACCGCCGACCCGACGATGCCGACAACGGGCACGATCGCGGCCGCGGTCAGCATCATCGCGTTGCCGCGCTGATCGCGAAACAGGTTCGAGGCGCCAGCCCGCAGGCGGCTGAAAATGGTCCCTCGCATGGTCTAAACCCCTCTAGCCAGAGGCGCCACCCACCCAGATGCGCGACTGGTATCCTCGCACTAGGGGGAAACTGCTTACCAAATTGCTAAGCGGGGCCGGCGCGCGCGCGGCAATTCGGCGGCTTCTGACCCGGATCGGGACAGAGGCGGCCCGTCTCGGCGGCAGGTGCGCAACAGGAAGCGGTCTGCTATCGCATCGCGATGCCCGCAATCCCCGCCTGGCCGCCCGCCAGTACGCCCCGCCTGTTCACTCCCCTCCCGCTCGGACCCGACGCCGCCCCGGTCATCGAGGGGGCAGCGGCGCATTATCTGCTGAACGTCATGCGGCTGCGGGTCGGCGATCCGCTGCTGCTGTTCGACGATCGCAGCGGCGAGTGGCTCGGGGTCATCGCCGACGCGGGCAAGAGATCGCTGACCGTCCGGATCGAACGCCGGACCCGCGCGCGCGAAACGGTGCCCGACCTCTGGCTCTGCTTCGCTCCGGTCAAGAAAGCGCGGCTCGACTGGATCATCGAGAAAGCGACCGAACTCGGCATCGCGCGGCTGCAGCCGGTGATCACCGAACGGACGATCGTCGAGCGGGTCAAGCGCGAGCGGATCGAGGCGCAGATCGTCGAGGCCTGCGAACAATGCGGCCGCACCGCGCTTCCCGAGCTTGCCGAACCCGTGAAGCTACCGCACCTGCTCAGGGACTGGCCCGCCGACCGCGCGCTTCTCTTCGCCGACGAGGAAGGCGGCACGCCCTTCGCCGCGATCGATGCGCCCGCCCCCGCCGCGATCCTGACCGGCCCCGAAGGCGGCTTTACGCCGCGCGAGCGCGAGGCGCTGCTCGGCTGCTCCGCGGTCTGCCGCCTGTCGCTCGGTCCCCGCATCCTGCGCGCCGAAACCGCCGCGATCGCCGCGGTCGGGCTGTGGATGGGGCTCCACGGCGACTGGAGATAATGTCCCGTTTCGAGACAGAAATTGCTTTCAACCTGGCAGCGATTAACTTCAAATTAGCCATGATTGCTGCAATGCCGTATCCGCAACGGCAGGACCGGTGCCCATTCGCTGGCGTGGGGGCCAGTAGACGCACCTTGGCGAGCGACGCGACCATGCTTGCCCGGTCCTCGCCGTTGCAACATCTTCCGACCTCATTCGCGACGGCCGGCGAAACCCGGATCGGCCGACGCGCCCGATTGCATTTTTCGCGCACGGCCCTAATGGCGCGGAGATGAGCACGCGGACGGTTTCAGATCAAAACGATCCCATCATCGAAAGCCGCGACCAGCTCGCGGCCCCCATGGCCAAGGGCGAAAAGCCCCGCGACCGCTGGCGCATCGGCACCGAGCACGAGAAATTCGTCTATCGCACCGCCGATCACCGCGCCCCCTCCTATGACGAGCCCGGCGGCATCCGCGACCTGTTGATGGCGCTCACCCGCTTCGGCTGGGAGCCCGTCTATGAGGGCGGGAACGTCATCGCCCTCTCGGGCAGCGACGGCGCGATCAGCCTCGAACCCGCGGGGCAGCTCGAACTGTCGGGCGCGCCGCTCGAAAATCTCCACCAGACCTGCGCCGAGACCGGCCGCCACCTGAAGCAGGTCAAGGAAATCGGCGCCGAACTCGGCCTCGGCTTCCTCGGCCTCGGCATGTGGCCCGACAAGAGCCGCGACGAGCTGCCGCGGATGCCCAAGGGGCGCTACAAGATCATGCTCGACCATATGCCGCGTGTCGGCACGATGGGGCTCGACATGATGCTGCGCACCTGCACGATCCAGACCAACCTCGATTATGCGAGCGAGGCCGACATGGTGCAGAAATTCCGCGTCAGCCTGGCGTTGCAGCCGCTCGCGACCGCGCTCTTCGCCGCCTCGCCCTTCACCGACGGCAAGCCGAACGGCTATATGTCGTATCGCAGCCACATCTGGACCGACACCGACCCCGCGCGCACCGGAATGCTGCCCTTCGTGTTCGAGGACGGCTTCGGCTATGACCGCTATGTCGATTATATGCTCGACGTGCCGATGTATTTCGTCTTTCGCGACGGCCGATATATCGACGCCGCGGGGCAGAGCTTTCGCGCCTTCCTGAAAGGTGAGCTTCCCGCGCTGCCCGGCGAGCTGCCGCACATGTCCGACTGGACCGACCATCTCTCGACCGCTTTCCCGGAGGTGCGGCTCAAGAGCTTCCTCGAAATGCGCGGCGCCGACGGCGGCCCGTGGAACCGCATCTGCGCGCTCCCCGCGCTGTGGGTCGGGCTGCTCTATGACCAGGGCGCGCTCGACGCCGCCTGGGATCTCGTCAAGGGCTGGAGCATCGCCGAGCAGCAGGCGCTGCGCGACGCGGTGCCGCGCGACGGGCTCTGCGCGCCCGCGCCGGGCGGCGGCACCGTCGGCGACCTCGCGCATCGCGTCCTCGACATCGCGGCGGCGGGTCTCGCGGCGCGCGGCGAGGTCAATTCGATGGGCGATAATGAGGTCGGCTTCCTCGAACCGCTGCGCCGCATCGCCGCGAGCGGCAAATCCCCCGCGCACGACCTGCTCGACCGCTACGAAGGGCCGTGGGGCCACGATCTGTCGAAGATTTATGACGAGCTGAGCTTCTGACCTGAATCTCTTCTCCCGCAGGCGGAAGGGGAAAAAAGAATTACGCCACCGGTCCCACGCGCGGATCGGGTTCCAGCCGGATCAACGGCCGGTCGCGCCCGCTCAGCTTCGCAAACAGCCGCGGCACCAGCGCATTTCCCTGTGCCCAGTTCCAGTAAGCGACATAGGCGGGATCGGCGAGGAGATGCTTCTCCTCGGTCTTGGCGCGCCAGTAATAGATGCCGCTGACCGCCGCGAGCAGCAGCGTGTTGCGCAGCCCCTCGGCCCAGCCGCCCGCGGTGACGAGAAAGGGCATCGAGCCGACCCACCAGCTCAGATTCTTCGACACATAGGCGGGGTGACGCGTCAGCCTGTAAGGCCCGTGGGTAAGCACGCCGCGATGCGTGAGGTTCGAGAAGCGGATGCCGAACGCCATCGTCGCCCAGGCATAGACCGCCACCAGCGCAACCAGCACCGCGCCCCACAGCATCATCAGATGGTCGTGGCCCTGTAGCCAATAGCCCCAGTCGGCGCCGTTCACCCGATAGTCGAGCGGGCCGCCGTCCATCATCACGAAGGGCGGATAGCAGACGAGCGCCGCCATCCAGCTCATGAAATAGGGATTCGCGGTGCGGATGTGCGAATCGAGCGGCTTCATCGTCAATATATAGCCGACGGTCGCGATATGGACGTCGACGAGGTAGAGCAGATTGATCGTCCACAGGCTCGTCATATAGGGATTGGCCAGAACTTCGTTCATCGACACCGAGACGAGCGCCGCGAAATTGCCCGGCACGATCGACAGCATGAAGGCGGTGAAGAAGCCCTTCACCGCCCAGGCGCGGAAATGATGCGCGATCGCGCGGCCGTCGACCGGCCTTCCGGGGGCCGTCAGCCAGCGACCGAACTGGTAACAGCCGTCGCGCGGCTCGACCATGCGGCGGTCGAGCCAGAGCATATAGGGGATCGAGACGAGCAGCAGCCACGGCGCCACCCGTTCGAGCAGGTTCATCGAGAAGGCGTAGCTGCCTTCCCAATAATAGCGCATCGTGACGTAGAAGCCCGCGATCAGCGCCCAGGTCGCCCACAGGCCGGCGAGCTTGGTCAGGCTGATGTCGATCGTCTCGCGCCACGGACGGCGCAGCGACCAGTCGATCCCCGTCGACGGATTGCGGTGCACCTTGTCGACGAAGACCGACCACAGCACCATCGGGACGCCGCAGGCGAGAACGCTCGCGATCGCCGAATTGGGCCCGTTCATCGGGCCGCGCTGCCCCCAGTCGATCCCGAGCCAGCCCGCGATGGCGGGCGCGTGACGCGCGGCGAGCAGATAGGTGAAGAGGCCGATCAGACCGACGATCCCCACCCCGGCGCTGACCGCCGAACGCGGCCGATTCGCCTGTGAGTCGGCGGCTTCGACAGACCGCGCCCCTTCGGGCGACACGATATCGGGCATAGGAGTCACTGGCCCCCCTTAGGCGGAAATGGTAAGCAAGCCGTCAATAATATTGCGGCATCCCTTTACTTTGCGTCATTGCGAGGAGCGCAGCGACGAAGCAATCTCCAGTCAGCCTTCCATGTCACCGATAGCTGGAGATTGCTTCGCTCCGCTCGCAATGACAATCTCCCCGCACTGTCGCTCCCACGTAAAGCGGCCGATTCGCGGTGCTATTTCCCGCCAAAATGGCAGCATTTCCTGCACCTGCCACCGTTCACCGCGAGTCCATTTCGATTCGGCGCGAGTCATCCCCCAAAGATTCGCCCCCACTCCCGCACCCTGTTACACGCGCCGCCAAGTCGGGGCGGAGGGCTCCACAAAAACAACAAGACGGGGTCGTAGCTTGTCTTCGCAATCGACGGGTCTGCGCCATTGGCGCCAGCGCTTTTCGGCGCTGTTCCAGGACCATGAAATCTTCATTCGCACGCACGGTCACGTGCGTTTCCTGCGTATCAGCGCGGTCTGGCAAAAGCGTGTCGCGCTGATCGCCGGGCTCGTCCTCTTCGCTTGGGCGGGGGTGACGCTCGCGGTGTTCGTCAACCAGCTTCTGACCTCGGGCGAGCGCGCCGAAGTCGCCGCCAAGCAGGCCGCCGCCGCCGCCTCCGAAGCCCGCATCGCCAAATATCGCGACCGTGTCGCCGAGATTGCCGCCGACCTCGACGAGCGCCAGGGCCAGCTCGAGGAGTGGAAGAAGGATTATTTCGGCGACGAGCCGCTGCCCGCCGACGCCAAGAGCGAGGCTGGCACCGGCGAAACCGCTGCAAAACCGCTCGAAACCAGCGCGATCGACCCGCGCCTGCCCCCCGAGGCGCAGGCGCTCGCACGTCTCGAAGCGCGCCAGGAAGCCTTTTCGGCGCACCTGCTCGCGGCGGTCAAGGCGCGCGCCGCCAAGGCCGAAGTCGCGGTCGCGCAGCTCGGGCTCGACCCGGCCGGCCTCGTCCGCAACGCCGCGGCCGGGCGCGGTGGTCCCTTCATTCCCTTCCGCGGCCGCACCGGCCAGGCCGGCGCGCTCGGCAAGAGCTTCGCGGCGCTCGAAGGCGCGCTGTTCCGCATGGAAGTGCTCGAACGCACGCTGGTCGCGATTCCCTCGGGCCAGCCCGCGCATGTGCTGATGCTGTCGTCGAGCTATGGCTATCGCAGCGATCCCTTCACCGGCGCGGGCGCGATGCATTCGGGGCTCGACTTCCCCGGCCCGCTCGGCACCCCGATCCTCGCCGCCGCGCCCGGCCGCGTCACTTTCGTCGGGCAGAGGTCGGGCTATGGCAATGTCGTCGAGGTCGACCACGGTCAGGGCATCCTCACCCGCTACGCGCATCTGTCGGGCTTCACGACGCAGGTCGGCGCGCAGGTCGCCGCCGGTCAGCAGATCGCCAAGATGGGCTCGACCGGCCGCTCGACCGGCAGCCATCTGCATTTCGAAGTCCGTCTGAACGGCGTCGCGGTCAATCCGCGCCGCTTCCTGGAGGCCAAAGCCGATGTTCTTGAAGTCAAAGCCGACGCCCGACAGCGAGTCGGCGCCCTCGCTTCCGCCGTCCCCGCCCGCAGCGGTGCCCGCTAAGATGGCGACCGGCGCGCGCCATACCACCTTCTCGATCATCGGGTCGGACGTCGCGATCACCGGCAATGTCGCGGCCAGCGTCGATCTGCACGTCGACGGCAAGATCGAGGGCGACCTCAAATGCGCGAACCTCGTCCAGGGCGAGGCGAGCGAGATCAAGGGCGCCGTCACCGCCGAGACCGCGAAACTCGCGGGGCTCGTCGACGGCTCGATCGAGGCCAAGACGCTGATCGTCCACGCCAGCGCGCGGATCACCGGCGACGTCTTCTACGAAAACATCACGATCGAGAACGGCGGCAAGGTCGAAGGCAAGCTCAGCCACCGCCGTGCCGGCGCTGGTGCCGCAAAGGCCCCGCCGCCGCTCGAAGTGGTCGAGAACAAGTCGGTCGGCCTCTGACCCGGCCCGGCGCTTACGCGCCGCCGGTCACCCAGGCGAAGGCCGCGTCGCGGTCTTCGGGCTCGAAGACGCGATAGCTGATGTGCGGCAGGACCGCGCTTTCCATCCTGGTGACGGTGCGGATCCACGCCTGATCGGCGACCACCGCGACCCGCCCGAAACGATCGAGCTTGCCGAGCAGCGGCATCGCCCGCGCCATATAGGCGCCAAGGCCCGCGATCTCGATCCCGTCGATCGATCGCGTCTCGACGAAGACATGCACCTTGTCATGCCGCGCCATCGCGCCGTCGAGACGGTCCATGATCGTATCAAGTTCATCGCCGCTGATCCGGTCCGCAACCCGGACGGCGATCACGTCGTCAGCGCTGTCGATGATGTCGAGCATGGCGTTTCTCCTGCGTCCTGCGATACGCGGGGCAGCGCGCATCGTTCCCAGCCGTCGGGAGGGGAGCCTCAGCTCGACAGCGCCGCCGCCTCGCCGTTCCCGGCATTGCCCGCGACGTCGGTGAAATAGCGCTGCACGACGACGCAGTCGCGCCCGGCGCGCTTGGCGTCGTAGAGCGCTTCGTCGGCCAGCCGGTAGAGTTTCTGGAAATCGCTCGCGGGTCGCACCTCGGCGACGCCGATGCTGGCGGTCACCGTTCCCTCGCCGATCACCGCGCTATGGTCGCAGGCGGCGATGCCGCGACGCACGCTTTCGGCGAAGCGCGCGAGGACCAGCCCCTCCATCCCGACGCTGAGCAGGCCGAACTCTTCGCCGCCGAGCCGCGCGACGGTGCACATCGGCCCTTCCCACCGCTCGATCCGGCGCGCGACCTCGCACAAAACCGCATCGCCGATGTCGTGGCCGTGGACGTCGTTGATTGCCTTGAAGCGGTCGATGTCGACGACGAGCAGCGCCGCCGCCAGATCGTCGGCATGGGCGCGGTCGAGCAGCGGCGTCACGCTGTCGATGAAACCGCGCCGGTTGAGCAGCCCGGTCAGCGGGTCGCGCGCCGCCAATTGCTGGGCAAAAGCCTCGGCCGCACGGGCGCGGTCGCGCTCGACCCGCAGCAGCGCGAGCCGCCGCGTCGCCGAGGCCGAAAGCCAGAGCGCCTGCCATGTCGCGGCGAGCAGCACCATGATCTTCGACCCGCCGCCCCAAAGCCCGTCGTCGACATCGACGATATGGACGAAGGCGAGCACCGCCATCGGCAGGCACCAGGCGGCGAGGAAGTCGCGCGCCTCCACCGAACCGCGACGCCACGCCAGCCCTAGGTAGACGGCAACCGCGAGCAGGTCAGCGAGAATGACCAGCGCCAGCATGTCACCCCATAGGGTCAGGTTTTCGCTGCGGATCAGCGCCAGCGGCACCCCGACGAGGCCGAGGAAGCCGCCGAGCAGCAGCGCGGCGGCGCGCAGGCGCCGCGACACGAGCTCGGGCGCGACCGCCAGCACCGCGCTCGCGGTCGCGATGGCGATCGCAAGACAGGCGAGGAAGGTTCCGAGCTGCGCCGACACCGTGCCCGCGAGCCCCGGAAACAGGCCGAGATGCGCCTGCGACCAGACCGCGCCCCACAGCAGCATGACCGCTGACCAGCCCGCCTGCCACGCGAGATATTGGCGGCGCACCGCCACCGCGAGCGAGAGGCTGTAGATCGCGCTGACGAGCAGCAAGGTCAGCGCGGCGCCGACCGCGACCGCCATCCCCGTCGACTGAACAACGGCGTCGGTTTTGGGGATCAGCCGGGCATGCAGCAGGCCAAGGCTCGCGAGCCGGTCGAAGCGCATCGTCACCCCGGTCAGCGGCGCGCCGCGCTCGGGCGCCTCGAACATTATCTGCCCGCCGGCGCGCCAGTGCGATCCATAGTCGCCCTGCCGCACCTCCTGCCAGCGGACCCCGCCGTCGGCATAGGTGAACGCAACCGCGAGCCGGTCGAAACGCGACTGGTGGATCAGCAGCGCCAGGTCACTGCGCGCGATCGACAAACGCGCGGGGTCGGTGCGCAGCCACAGACTCGCGCGGTGATAGCCCGCAGGAGTTCCTGCACAGGAAAAACGAAGCGCGATCAGGCTGTCGTCGGGGGCGTCCACCGCGCTTTGTGCATGGCAAAGCTGGCGATCGATCGCCAGCGTCTCGGCCTGCGCCGGCCCGCCCAGCAGCACGGCGACGAGCATCGCGAAGCCGAGCGCAAGCCGGCCGCACATGTTCGTCAGAAGAGCTCCCCCGGCAGTCATGCGCGCCCCTATCGCACCAATATCTTGGGAAATCTTTACCGCGGAGAAGCACCCCGCCCTAACACCGAACCCTCGTCATTCCCGCGAAAGCGGGAATCCAGCTTTTTCTTCTTCCTTCGCGCCTTTGCGTGAGGTTTTTGAAGTCTCGCGCAAAGGCGCGAAGAATTGAGAGAGGGAAGCTGGATTCCCGCTTTCGCGGGGGCACCGATGTTATAACTTGCTCGCTGTCGCCATTTGAAGCGTTTGGGTGCGAGAATGCGATGGTTATGCGCGTCGTGTCGGAGTTTCTGGCCAAGTGTTCGATCCGACGGTGAAAGCGCCGAGGTCGACATTGAGCAAGGATCTTTTTCTCTCATCGTCCGACGAACCCGCAGAATCCGTGCCAGAAGGAATTTCAAAGCCCAGGCCGGCTATGAAGCTCGAAAACCGTTCATTCGCTCGGAGTAAACAATAGCTTCAAATCCTTCTTCAATATCTTGCCGTTGGCGTTGCGTGGCAATGTGTCCGCAACTAAGCGAATTACGACCGGAACCTTGAATGCGGCGAGGCGAGCGCGCACCCAGTCCTGCAACTCGGCCTCGGTTGCGCTCATGCCCGGCGCGAGATGGACGACCGCCGCTGGTTCCTCGCCCAGTGTGCGGTGCGGGATGCCAACAATCGCGCAGTCGGTGACCGCTGGATGCTCGTAAAGAATATTCTCGATCTCCGACGAATAGATATTCTCGCCGCCGCGCAACACCATGTCCTTGGCGCGGTCGACGATGAAGAGGAAGCCCTCATCGTCGATCCGCGCGAGGTCGCCAGTGCGCACCCATCCGTCGACGAAGGTTTCGGCGGTCGCTTCCTGCTTGTTCCAATAGCCCTTTATGATCATCGGCCCGCGTGCCCATAGTTCGCCGACCGTGCCTGTCGGCAGCTCCGTCACGCCGTCGTCGGCGCGGATTTCGAGGTCGGCGGTCGCGACCGGCGGCCCGGCGCTATCCGGGCGGTTCAGATAGTCCTCCGCGTTGTGCGAAGTCACCGTTGCCATCGTCTCCGTCATCCCCCAGCCATTGCCGACCAGCGCGCCGAATTCCTCATGAATGCGCCTCACCAGCTCGGGCGCGGAAGGTGCGCCGCCATAGGAGATCACGTCCAGCGAGGAGAGGTCGTATTTCGTGCGGTCGGGATGCTCGATCAACTGCCACGCGATCGTTGGAACCCCGCCCGTCATATTGACCTTCTCGCGCTCGATGATCTCCATCGCCTGCACCGTGTCCCACTTGCGCATGAAGATGATCCTGTGCCCGGCAGCCATCGCGCCCATCAATATGGCCGAGCAGGCGGTGACGTGGAACAGTGGGATGACGGTCAGCGTCGTGCGCGGTTGTGGCTCCGGCACCAGTTCGCCACGGCGCAGGAAGCTGCGCGCGGCCGAAAAAGCGGCTGACAATATGTTGGTCATCAGGTTGCGGTGCGTGCCGAGCGCGCCCTTGGGGCTGCCTGTCGTGCCGCTGGTGTAGAAGATGGTCGCGTCGTCGTCGCGATCGAGATCGACCTGCGGGCGGGGCAGATCGGGAAGGTCTGCCCAGTTTCCGGGGACGCCGACAATATCCTCCAGCGCCGTAGCGCCCGCGACGGGCTCTGTCGCGCGCGCGACGATCACCCGTTCAAGCTCGGTCAGCGCGTCCAGATGTCCGGCGAGGCGTGCATGGCGCTCGGTGTCGACGATCAGCAGCTTCGCGCCGGAATCGCGGATACCATAGGCCAGTTCGGCCCCCGTCCACCATGCATTGAGCGGCACTGCGATCGCACCGATCGTCGTGATCGCGAAGAAGATCACCGGCCATTCGGGCAGGTTACGCATCGCAAAAGCCACGCGGTCGCCCTTGCGCACTCCCATTTGGAAGAAAGCGCGCGCCAGCGCCGCGGTCGCGCGCCAGTTTGCTTCATAGCTGATGCGCTGGTCGTCGAGGGTGGTGAACAGCCGTTCCCCGTGCGTGCGTGACAGGTCGAGTAGCGCGTCGAGGCCGGGCAGCGCATTCTTCCACACGCGCGTCGCGATTCCCTGGATAGGGATCGTCTCCATTTCGAAGTTCGCACCGGGCGCGGTCAGCGTCGCCGTTGCTTCGGCAAGCGACATCGCGGGCCATACAGGGGGAAGAGTATCTGTGAGGAACAATGGTCAATCCCCGACTTGCGGCCGGACCTCGCCTGTCGGCGTGAGGCGTACGGCTTTGGTCAACCGGATAGCGTCCGACGCGCCGCCCACCAGCAACCGATAGGCGCCTGGGCGCGCCGTCCAACGCTGCGCCCCCACGTCCCAGGATGAAAAGACACGTGGATCGAGCGTCAATTCGACACTTCGCGTCTCGCCGGGAGCGAGATCGACTTTGGCGAAGGCCGCGAGTTGCTTGATCGGTTCGTCAGGCGTGCGGTCGGCGCGCGCGATGTAAAGCTGGACGACTTCCTTGCCGGCCATCTTGCCGCTGTTGTGCAGCGAAAGGCGGACCTTGACGGGCGCGCCGGGCTCGGGCGGCGCTGCCATCGCCATCTCCTCGTAGTCGAAGCTGGTATAAGACAGCCCATGGCCGAAGGCGAAGAGCGGTGTGATGCCCCGCGCTTCATAACCGCGATATCCGACCAGCAGGCCTTCGTCATAGTCGCTCTCTACCGTGTCTAATACCACGGTATCATCGGTGGTATGCATCGGGAAGCTGACCGGCAGCTTGCCCGATGGATTGGTCTTGCCGGTCAATACATCGGCCAGCGCTGCCGCCCCCTCTTGTCCGGGCAGCCACATATCGAGGATCGCCGGCACCTGTTCGGCCCAGGGCATCGCCATTGCGGCGCCTGCGTTGACGACGACCACTGTCGATGGATTGACGGCCGCGACCTGTGATACCAGCCTGTCCTGATCGCCGGGCAGGTCGATGGACAGACGGTCATAACCTTCGCCCTCCGTCAGCGTTCCCGATCCGACAATGACGATCGCGACATCGGCACGCTTCGCCGCCGCGATCGCCGCATCGAAATCGGGTCGTGGCAGGCGAACGTCGAACGACAGATATTCGTATCGCGTCTGGCCGTTGCGATAATCGAGACGGACGGGGTAGGTTTTGCCGCCTTCCAGTTCGACCTTTATCGTCCGGCGCTCAACCGGCGAGCCGATGACGTCGCGATTGTCGATCACGGACGGCGTTGTCCCGTCGAGGATGGTCCTGCCGTCGAAGTCCAGCATAGCGGCGCCAGTGCCGCGTACGCTGAACTCATAGGTTCCGCTGACGGGCGCGCGGAACACACCCGCCCAGCGCAACGCGGCATATCCGCTTGCTTGCGGCCCCGCGATATTTCCGCTGATCCGCTTGACAAAGCTGGTCGCGCGTTCGGTCCGAAGCGCCGAGCCGGCAAGGTCGGAATCGGCGAAATAGCTGGCCGTGAGTCCGATTTCGTCGCTGTCGGCCGCCGGGCTGAACAGCGCCGGGTCCGCTGTGGGCGGCGTTTCCTCGCTGTCGACGCCCTTCTCATGGATCACGTCGACGCCGGGCAGCGCAGCGCGGATCGCATCGAGTGGAGTCTGGAGCATCGCGAAGGGGTTCACCGCCGAACTACCACCTCCCTGAATACGCGCGACATCGGCGTTGGGCCCGATCACCGCCAGCGTCCTTATTCCCGGCCTGAGCGGCAGCACGCCACTGTTCTTGAGCAGCACGATCGCTTCGTCGGCCGCTGCGCGCGCGATCGCGCGGTGATGGTCGCCGCCGATCTCGCCGGGCGGCAAAGGGCCGTCGAGCAATCCGCTGCGTACGATCAGGCGCGCGATCCGGCGGGCATTGTCATCTATCTGCGCCTTGCTGACCTCACCGGACCGGACTGCGGCCTCCAGCTTGTCGCCGAAAAATCGGGGCGGCCCCGGCATTTCGAGGTCGAGCCCGGCATTGGCCGCCGCGGCGGTCGACCGCGTCGCGCCCCAGTCCGACACGACGAACCCCTGATAATGCCATTCTGTTTTGAGCAGGTCGGTGAGCAGCCAGCGATTTTCGCTGGCATGGGGGCCATTGAGCTTGTTGTATGAAGCCATCACCGACCACGGATCCACCTCCTTCACCACCATTTCGAACGCAGGCAGATAGATTTCGCGCAGCGCGCGCTCACTCACCCGCGAGTTGGTGACAAAGCGGTGGGTTTCCTGATTGTTGGCGGCGAAATGCTTGAGTGAGACACCGATACCGGCCTGCTGGGCGCCCTGAACGTAGCCGACCGCAAGCCGGCCGGCCAGCAGCGGATCTTCCGAATATGTTTCGAAGTTGCGCCCCCATCGCGGCGTGCGGACGATGTTGACGGTCGGAGCGAGCAGCACCGATGCACCATAGCCGCGCGCCTCTTCGGCGATCGCGCCGCCGACTGAGCGCAGGAGGTCGGGATTCCATGTCGCCGCCAGCGCCACGCCGACGGGAAAGACTGTCGCTGGATCGCCCTGGGGGGAGCGTGCGCCGGTCGGTCCGTCGGTCATCTTGATCTCCGGGATGCCGAGCCGGGAAACGGCGTTGAGCGTCATCGATCCGGCGCCCGCGAGCAGCGCTATCTTCTCGTCCAGCGTCAGCTGCGCCATCAGGTCATCGACGCGATCCTCGCGCGGCGCGGTCCTGTCACGATAGATCATGCGATCTCCATTGATATTGTCGGTTGGTGCAGAAGCGAGCGTGGGTGCGGAGATGTTCTGGGCGAGTGCCGGCGCCGGCAGGAGCACCAACGCCGTGAGTGACAGCCATTTCATGGTGTTCTTCTTTCCATCGGCGGAGACCGGGCCGAACGGCATGGCCGCCATGCCGTTCAGAGCATGTCCCCGCCGCATGCGCTCGCCGTCGTCCCCGTCTGCTGATAGGCCTTGATGACGTTGCGCCCGACCATCCAACGATGGACCTCGTCCGGACCGTCGACCAGCCGCTGTGAACGGATATCCGCATACCAGGCCGCCAGCGGCGTATCCTGACTATAGCCCAGCGCGCCGTGAAGCTGGATCGCGGTGTCCACGACCTTGTGGACCATGTGGGCGAGGTAGACCTTGGCTATGGAATTTTCCTGGCGCAGGTCCGCGCCCTTCTCCGCCTTGTAGGCGATGTGCAGCAGCATGAGGCGGGCGATGTAGAGTTGACTTGCACACTCGGCCATCATGAACTGCACGGCCTGGCGCTCATGAAGGGGTTTGCCGAAGGTTTCGCGGCTGGTGACGTGCGCGGCGGCAAGGTCCAGCGCGCGCTGCGCCATGGCGATGTTGCGCATGCCGTGTCGCAGGCGGCCATAGGCAAGCCGATGCTGCCCCATGGCAAAGCCGTTTCCTTCGCCGCCCAGCAGGTTCTCCGCGGGAACTACCAGATCTCTGATCTCTATCTCGGAGTGGCTGGCGCCCATGACGTGCGACATAGGGGTTGCGAGGGCCATGGTGGGGACATCGCGCTTGATGACATAGCCAGGATTCGGCAGTTCGACGATGAAGGTAGAGAATTGCCGGTGGCGCGGCGCGTCCGGGTCGGTGCGCGCCATTACGACGGCGATATCGGCAGCACTGGCAGCAGAGGTGAACCATTTCTCGCCGTTGAGGATATAGTTCGCGTTGCCATCCTTGACGGCGGTGGTTCGCATACCGGTGGCGTCGGCGCCCGCGGCCTTCTCCGTCATCGAATAGCAGACGCGCTTGTCGCCGTTCAGTAGCGGCTTGAGGAATTTCTCCTTCTGATAGTCGGTGCCATATTCCAGCAGCGTGAGGATGGTGGCGTCGTCAGGTCCCTGCGTGTTCAGGCTGAGTGTACCGAGATGGCTCTGGCTGAGTTCCATCTGCACCAGCGCGTTGGCGAGCGGCCCTAACCCCATGCCGCCATATTCCTTGGGCACGAAAGGCAGCCACAGACCCTGGGCGCGCGCTTTCGCGCGAAGCTCGGCTAAAACGGACTTGTAGGATTCTTCGTCGACAACGCGCTTTTCCGCCGGGATGCATTCGTCTTGCACCCATTGGCGCACTTCGTCGCGGATTTTCTGGGCTTCTTCGGGAATCTCGAAATCAATTGCCACTGTGGCATTCCTCTCTTTTATTATCTGGTGTTGCCGTTCAGCGCGACTTGCGGGCGCGCGGAGCCTGTCCGTTGCTTTTGCCGAAGCATCTGGCCATGAACCGGCGGATTTCGGCCCAAACCTCTTCATCCTCGGGGCTCAATCCCCCAAAACCCGCATGCGGCATGGCTTCCCAGACATGGAGTTCGGCATCGACGCCCGCATCGCGCAGCTTCCGGTGGATGCGAACGGAGTTCGACAGGAACAGGTCGCGCGTGCCCGACTGCACGAAGGTTGGCGGGAAAGCCGACGTGAAGCCGCCGAAGAGCGGGCTGATATAGGGATGATCGAGCGGTTGTCCCCCGGCATAGACGCGGTTGATCGGCATCAACTTGACCGGCAGGACATTGTCGATCCCGAAATTTGTGTGGAAGGTGTCGCCCGATTCCGTGAGATCGACCTCTGGCGAGCGCAGCACAAGCCCGGCTGGAGCGGGCAGCCCTTCGTCGATGGCGCGCAGGACCATCGACGCGGCGAGATTGCCCCCCGCCGAAATGCCGATGACAATGATATCCTGCGCGCGCCAGCTTTCCAGCAGGTGGGCATAGGCAGCAAGGCAATCATCGAGACCGGCGGGATAGGGATCGTGCGGCGGCATTCGATAGTCGACCGAAAAGGTCAGGTAGCCGCTTTGCGAGGCTGTCTTCAGAACATCATAGGCAACGAGATCGCCGCCCTGAAGCATCAGCGCACCGCCGTGGAGCGACAGGCAAACCTTGCCCGCGACGACATTCTGCTCCGGTTCGGCTACATAGCACAAGGAGCCTCCCAGCGAGGTAGTCCGGACTCGTTGCATCCGTTCGCGCAGGCGGGGGTTCATAAAGTTCCGGAACCGGTCGTTCATCGATTCAATATAGGGTATCCAACTCTCCGGATCGTCCGTCGACGGGAACGGAGGCCTGGCTGCGGGCGGCGTCGAGAGAAGCTGCTGCGCCATCTCGCTCAGATGGGGCGGAGGAGCGATGGGGCGCGAAGTACGCTCCTCCTCCTTGGATGGAACGGCTTTTTCATCGGACTTTGCAGTGGCCACGTGCTATCCTCTCAACGGGTCCAAGCTAATATACGAGTTCGTATATTTGCTTGGTAGGCCGATTCAGATTGGTATGTCAATTGCGGAGGATGATGATGGCAACGGCGTTTAAGCCGCCCATGCCGAGGGTGAAGATGCGCCGGGCCGACACGGCGGCGCGACTTTTGGAGGCGGCTTGCGATATTTTTGCGGAACGGGGCTTCGAGGCGGCGAGCCTCGATGCGATCTGTCAGCGCATCAATATGACGCGAGGAGCCTTTTATTCCAGCTATGCATCGAAGGAAGACCTGTTCATTGCCGTGTTCGACGAGGAGGCTCGGCGTCTAGCCAGCCGCTTGGCGCGCTTGTGGATCGGCGTTGCGGATCATCCCGACCCGCTGGGCGCTGCTGCCCACCGTTATGCTCTGACGGAAGCGAATGACGCGAAGTGGAGGCTTTTGCACGCCGAATTCCGCCTGCTGGCCGCGCGAAATGCGAATGTCGCCGAACGCTATGAGGCGATCGCCGAACGGCTGGCGGCCAACCTCGGCCAGCGGATCGCGGAACTGGTGGATGCCGTGGGCCTGCAGCTTGTCATGTCGCCGGCCGAGGCTGCCGACCTCTGGTCTGCGGTCGTGGAAGGAAGCGCCTGGCGGCATCCGCGCGTTCCCGACCAAGCGGCGGAAACATTGAGGAAAAATCTCTTTGCTCTTCTGGGTGTGCTGACCACGCAAAAGCGCGGTGCGCTGGCCTGATTCCGGATTACGGGATTTTATCTTGCAACATCAACAAGCTGATGGCCTGTCTAAGCCAGGAATTGGCGGGGTCGTCCTGCATCGACGCGTGCCAATATAGCGTTAGTGGCGGCATAGGGGAATCGAGCGGGAACGGGTGGAATTCGAGTTCATCTGCGGCCGTGATCGTTTCTGCTTCCAACCGTGAGAGCGTAAGCGCGATGTCGGAACGCAGGATGATTTCCAGCGCACTTTTGTGCGACTGGCATTGAACGACCACGGTCCGGCGCAATCCGCGTCGGCTTAGTTCGTGATCCTCCACGCCGGCGCCTCGATTTCCGGCGACGAGAACATGATTCAGCGCAAGATATTCCTCTAGGCTCAACTGCTTGCCGCTTAGCTGGCGATGCCCGCGACGAACCGCCACCACCAGTTCGTCTTGTGTCAGCATTCGGCGTCGTATCGCAGCACCAACTGGGACGGATGCCTCCAGGACAAGGTCGACGTGACCGCTGGCAAGGCCGCTTTCGATCTCGTCGGATCGCGTGCTGGCCGAGACAACGCTAACGCCCGGCGCCTCCCGGCCAAGCCAGTCGATCAAATCCGGCAGCACGATGATTTCCGTGCGCTCCGAAAGGCCAAGGCGAAATATCTGGTTCGCGTTGACCGGATCGAAGCGCCGCTGTTCGTGGAGACGCCCTTCCAGAAGCAGTAGGGCCCGTCGGACGTCGGAGATGATGTTTCGAGTGAAAGGGGTGGGTGTCATGCTGGCGCCCTGCCGACCGAAAAGGTCGTCGCCGAGCATTTCGCGGAGCCGCCTGAGGGCATGACTCATCGCAGGCTGTGTCAAGCCTAGCCGCTCTCCGGCCGCCGTCAGGCTTTGTTCGCGATAAATAGCGTCCATCACGACGAAGAGGTTCAGATCCTGTCGCCGAAGGCGCTTGAGACTTGGGGTCTTGTCGGGGAGGTCCACCATATCTCATTCGTATTACGAATTATGAAAAATTCAACGTATGAATTTTGATAATTGAATCGACAACCCTAGGCTGCACTAATTGTCGCCCCGGAATCGACGGGCGAGAGCATTGGGAGAGGTCATGTCAAAAAGGCCAAGAAAACTGCGCTTGTCGCATGGACCTCGTGGGCATGGCGTGATGCTTCAGGACGATGTCTGAGATGTCGGACATCGCGGATCAGCGCGAGCAAGCCAGTCCGGAGCAATTCGGCATCAGTCCAAAGATGACGGGATATGCGCTTGGTGTTCTCGCCTTGGTGAGCTTCTTCAATTATGCCGACCGGATGGTCCTGTCGGTGATCGCCGAGCCGCTCAAGCGCGAGCTTGGCCTCAGCGACGCGAATGTGGGGTTGCTGTCGGGGCTGATATTCGCCCTGGTTTATGCCGCCGCCGGCATTCCCATCGCGCGGCTAGCAGATCGGACCGTGCGCGTCAGAATCCTGGGATTGTGCGTTGCGATCTGGAGTGTGGCGACCGCAATGATGGGGTTCGCCGGCTCGTTCCTGTCTCTCGCGGTCGCCCGAATGGGCGTGGCGATCGGGGAAGCTGGCTGTATACCAATATCGCATTCTGTTATCGGTGACTATATGTCTCCGCGACGCCGGGCGCTGGGGATCAGCCTGTTCCAGGCCGGTGGTATCGCGGGCCTGAGCATCGGGTTGATCATTGCGGCCTATCTGACCGGGCAGTTCGGCTGGCGTATGACGCTTCTGGCTTTCGGGTTATGCGGCCTGCCGCTGGCACTGCTCATCCTCCTCACTCTACCCGAACCAGCGCCGCGGGAAGCCCGGTCCGAGGCAGGCGAGCCGTGGCATACGGCTTTCGTGGCTTTGATGAAGCGGGCGCCTTACCGTCATATTGTGGCGGCAAACACATTCGGAGCGTTCGCCAGCTACAGTCTGAAATTGTGGATGATTCCCTATTTCATACGCTCTCATCACCTCAGCGTGGCGGAGGCTGGGGCGTGGATGGGGGCCGCCTCGGCAGCAGGGGGAATTTTCGGCGTACTGCTGGGGGGCGGGCTCTCTGTTCGTCTTATACAGAAGGATGCGCGCTGGGAAATGCGGCTGCCGATGATCACGTCCATTGCATCTGCCCCGCTATATGGTCTTGTGCTCCTCAGTCCGGACGTGCCGACCGCCCTGTCGATGCAGGTGTTCGCATCGATGGCTGCTGGCGGCGCATCGGGCGTCGCGCTGTCTTCGATCCAGTCGTTTTGTGAACCGCATCGACGGGCCATGGGGATTGCGATTATGGTGTTTGCGATCGCCATATTCGGCAACGGGCTGGGTCCCTTCATCTCGGGTGCTATCAGCGACATCATCACACCGCGCTTTGGAGAGGACGCATTGCGCTGGGCGCTGCTCGTCCCTTGCGCCGCGTTTCTAGCAGCCGCCGTGATGTTCTTCTTGGCGGCTCGCTCCGTTTCCGGTCCCGGATCATCGATTCCCAGCGATACATGAAAGAGCAGGCCATGTCCGAAATCCCGGGCTTTTCCGCCGCGCAGGCGCGCGAGCGGGCCAATACCGGCACCAAGGAGCCCGAAGAGGCCCATCGCTTCGATCCTGCCGCGCTCGCCGCGTGGATGACGGCCCATGTCGAAGGCTATGATGGCCCGCTTGCGGTCCGTCAATTCAGGGGCGGGCAATCCAATCCTACGTACCAACTCCGCACTCCCACGGCGAGCTATGTCCTGCGGCGCAAGCCTCCGGGCAGGCTTCTGCCTTCCGCTCACGCGGTCGACCGTGAATTCAGAGTGATTTCTGCGCTCTACCCAACCGGCTTTCCCGTGGCGCGTCCCTTTGCCCTTTGCACGGACGATGATGTCATCGGAACATGGTTTTATATCATGGAGATGGTGGAGGGACGGATCTTCTGGGACCAGAGCTTGCCGCAATTCGCACCCGTCGAACGCAACGCTATTTTCAAGGCGCAGATCGGGACGCTCGCTTCGTTGCACAATCTCGATCATGCGGCGATCGGCCTTTCCCGCTATGGTCGGCCCGGCAACTATATGGCGCGACAGGTCGATCGCTGGGCGCGGCAGTACAAAGCTTCCGAAACCCGTCATATCGATGAGATGGAGCGCCTGGCCGCTTGGCTGCCGACGACGGTGCCGCCGCAGGACCGCCTGTCAGTGGTGCATGGCGACTATCGCATGGACAATATGATCTTCCATCCGACGGAGCCGCATGTTGCCGCGGTTCTGGACTGGGAGCTCGGAACGCTGGGCGATCCCCTTGCGGATTTTACCTATGTGCTGACCAACTGGATCAATGGACCGGTTTCACAGATCACCGATCTCGCGGCGCACGGTATTCCGGCGATGGAGGAAGCGATCGAGCAATATTGCGGCCTCACCGGACGGTCGGGGATCGAAAATCTCGACTGGTTCTTCGCCTATAATTTCTTCCGGCTGGCGGGCATCACGCAGGGCATATTGGGGCGCGTGCGTGACGGGACCGCGAACCATCCCGACGCGGCCAATGCGGAACCGCGCGTCGCGGCGCTAGCGAAGCTGGCCTGGAGCTATGCTGTGAAGGCCGGAGCGGAATGACGTGAGCGGGAAGATCGAGAAACTGCTGATCGCCAATCGCGGAGAAATCGCGATCCGCATCGCACGCGCAGCAAGGGAGCTCGGCATCGCGACAGTCGCGGTCCATTCGTCCGACGATGCGCGGGCGCTTCACCTTCGTTTGGCCGACGAAGTGGTGGAGCTTCCGGGCAACGGGCCCGCCGCTTACCTTGATATTGCGGAAGTGGTGAAAGCGGCCGTCGTGCACCGATGCGATGCGATGCATCCCGGTTATGGGCTTCTCAGCGAAAATGCCGACTTCGCCCGTGCGTGTGCTGATGCAGGAATCCGGTTCATTGGCCCGTCGCCCCAAGCTCTGGAACGGTTCAGCGACAAGCTGCACGCCAAGAAGCTGGCCGAAAGCGCGGGGGTGCCCACGCTCGAGGGCATCGATCATGCCGATCTCTCGGCGGCGCTAGCGTTGCTTGCCACGGGGCCGGTGATGGTGAAGGCCGTCGCGGGCGGAGGCGGGCGCGGTATCCGGCTGGTCCGCGACGCTGCCGAGCTTGAGGCCGCGATGGCAGCCTGCGCGGCGGAGGCGGAGGCCGCGTTCGGATCGGGAGCGGTGATCGTCGAACGCTTCGTCGAGCGGGCCCGCCATATCGAGGTGCAGGTGGTCGCCGATGCCGACGGCAAGGTCACTACGATCGGCACGCGCGACTGCACGCTCCAGCGCCGCAACCAGAAACTGGTGGAGATCGCGCCGGCCCCCGCGCTCGCCTCCGATCTGGAAGCGCGCATCGTTGCTGCCGCACACCGTCTGATCGCCGCCGCGCCTTATAGCGGACTGGCGACAGTGGAATTCCTGGTCGATTGCGACGCCGCGCCGGGGGACCGGCATGCTTTCGCTTTCATCGAGGTCAATCCGCGTATCCAGGTCGAGCATACCGTCACCGAAGAGGTCTTTGGCGTCGATCTGGTCAAGGCGAGCCTTCACATCGCGGGCGGCGCCCGGCTCGTCAACCTTGGGCTGGATCAAGGCCCTGCGCCGCGCGGATGCGCGATCCAGTTGCGTATCAATGCCGAAAGCATCGACGCTGAGGGCAACATCCGTCCCGCCAGCGGCGCGATCACTGCCTATGAGGTGCCGGGCGGACCGGGCGTGCGCGTCGATGGCGCGGGCTATACGGGCTACATGGTCAATCCGCGGTTCGACTCGCTGGTAGCCAAATTGATCGTCCATGGTGAGGATTTTGCCGCCGCGATTCGCCGGGCGCGCCACGCGCTCGCCGATTTTCGGATCGACGGGGCAGAGAATAATCTGGCGCTGTTGGCGGCGTTGCTCGACCGCCCCGAATTCGCCGCTTCGACGATCGATACGCGCTGGTTCGAACGGGCGCTGCCGGACCTGCTGGCCGCTGAGGTCCGTGTCGAGCGGGATTTCGGCCTGGCCATGCGGGCGCCCTCTGCCGCTCATCCTGTCACCCCGCCTGGCACCGTCGCGGTTCCGGCGCCGCTGACGGGGCTGCTGGTTTCTTTTGACGCAGGTCCCGGCGACGCCGTACGCGCGGGACAGCCGCTCGCGGTGATGGAAGCGCTCAAGATGCAGCATGTCATCACGGCGGAGTTTTCCGGGCTGGTTCGCGCGATCGTCGCGACGCCGGGAGAGGTGTTCGGTGAAGGGGCGCCGCTGTTGTTCCTCGAGCCCGCCGAGATCGGCGAAAGTGAGACGTCTGAATCGACGGCGATCGATCTCGATGCGCGCCGACCTGATCTCGTCGAGTTGGATGCGCGCATCGCGCTAACGCTCGACGAGCATCGCCCGGACGCGGTCGCCAAGCGACGCCGGTCCGGCCAGCGGACGGTGCGTGAGAATCTTTCCGACCTGTTCGATCCTGGCAGCTTCATCGAATATGGCGGCCTTGCCATAGCCAGCGGGCGGCGCGGCACTGTTGAAGATCTGATGCGGACGACGCCGGGCGATGGCCTCGTCACCGGTATTGGCACCGTCAATGCCGCCGAATTCGGCGAGGAAAAGGCGAAATGCGCAGCGCTCGCTTATGATTTCACGGTAATTGCGGGCACGCAGGGCCGGATCAATCATGCGAAGACCGACCGGCTGCTCGCCGTCGTGCGTGACCTCGAGCTTCCGCTGGTCTTCTATACCGAGGGCGGCGGAGGTCGCCCCAGCGACGGCAGCGAGGGGCGCCGGTCGACCGGCCTAGCCGGACCGAGCTTTCACGATCTCGCTGCTCTTTCTGGGCTTATCCCCCGCATCGGGATCGCTTCGGGGCGCTGTTTCGCGGGCAATGCGGTCATGCTCGGCTGCTGCGACATCATCATCGCCACGGAGGATTCGAACATAGGGCTCGGCGGCCCGGCAATGATCGAGGGCGGAGGACTTGGCACCTTCGCTCCCGAGGAGATCGGGGCGATCGAAGTGATGCGGGCGAACGGCGTGGTAGACGTAAGTGTGGTCAACGAAGCCGCCGCGACCGCCTCCGCCAAGCAACTCTTAGGCTATTTCCAGGGTCGAACCGGCCAGGCCGACTATGCCGACCAGCGCTTGCTCCGCCAGGTCGTCCCTGAAAACCGGCTGCGCATATTCGATATCGGCAAGGCGATCGAAGTGATCGCCGATCATGAGAGCTGGACCGAGCTGCGCGCCGGGTTCGGCCCGGGGATGATAACTGGGCTGCTGCGGGTCGACGGGCGCCCGCTGGGGCTGATCGCCAATGACTGCCGTCGCCTATCAGGCGCGATGGACGCTGACGGATGCAGCAAGGCAACGGATTTCCTTGAGCTTTGCGACAGGTTCGGAATTCCGATCCTGTCGCTGTGCGATACACCCGGCTTCATGGTCGGGCCGGAGGCGGAGAAAACCGGCACGGTGCGCAAAGGCGCGCATATGTTTACCGTCGCTGCTTCGCTGCGCGTACCAATGTTCACGATCGTGATCCGGAAGGGTTATGGCCTCGGCGCTATGGCGATGGCGGGCGGATCGCTCCACGCCGGCGCCTTCACGATCGCATGGCCGACCGGCGAGTTGGGCGGCATGGGGCTGGAGGGCGCGGTCCGCCTCGGCCATCGCCGCGAGCTGGAGGCGATCGCCGATCCGGTGGCGCGCGAAGCTCGTTTCCAGGAGTTCGTTGCCGCGCTTTATTCGAGTGGGAAAGCCGTGGCGGCGGCACAATTCATCGATATCGACGCGGTGATCGATCCCGCCGACACGCGCGCGTGGCTCAAACGAGGCCTTGCCGCCGCTGCCGGTCGAAAAGGCCGGGGAGCGATCTGACATGAACCACACGCTTCCTCTCGAAGCGCTTCCGCTCGTGCCGTCCGGGGGCGGATTCGACTTGTTGACGGGCGTGCGCGTGCTCGACCTGACCAGCTCGGTCGCAGGTCCTTATGCGGCGATGCTGCTCGGCGACATGGGCGCCGAGGTGGTCAAGGTCGAACGGCCCGGCGGCGACGATGCGCGTGCGTGGGGGCCACCCTTCCTGCACGGGGAATCGCTCTGGTTCCTCAGCGTCAACCGCAACAAGCAAAGCGTACGCCTCGACTATGCAAAGCCCGAGGGCCGTGCGATCCTGGAGGATCTGGTACGCGCGGCCGATGTGATGATCGTCAATGCACCGGGGCGCGTCGCGGCGAAGCTGGGTATCGACCATGGTGCGATGCGTGCGCTTAACCCGCGCCTCGTCTATGCCTCGATCACCGGCTTTGGCGTAGACGGCGACCGGGCCGACCGGCCATGCTATGACCTAATCGCCGAGGGCTATTCGGGGATCATGGACATCACGGGCGAAGCGGGCGGCGAACCACAGAAAATTGGTGCGCCCGCAGCAGACATGCTTGCTGGGCAGGATGCTGCCTTTGGTGCGCTCGCCGCGCTGTTCCGCCGTAAGGCGACAGGGGAAGGCGCCCTCGTTGATATCGCACTCGTCGATTCGATGACGCGCTTCCTCGCCTGCCGCATCACGCCTTATCTGGGATCGGGCGAAGTGCCGCAGCGCACGGGCGCGAAGGACAGCGTGATTGCCATCTATCAGGCGTTCGAGACTGCCGACGAGCCGATCACCCTGGGCCTTGGAAACGACGCGATCTGGGCGCGCTTTTGGGAGGTTCTGGGCGATCCGTCGATGGTCAGCGATTCGCGCTATGCGACCAATGCGCTGCGCCGCGAGCAGCGCACCGCGATCGTCGAGCGCATCCAGGCGATCCTGCTCACGCGGCCGCGCGCGGACTGGCTTGCTGAATTCACGCGCGCGCGCGTGCCATCGGGACCAATCAACCGTATCGATGAAGTGGTGACCGACACGGAGATGCTGCGGCGCGGGATCTTTTACCGCACGCCCGCACGCGGCGGCGATGTGCCGCAGGTCGGCACGGCGATCCGCATAGACGGCGCGGCGGGGGAGCCGCGCCTGCCGCCCCCGGCGCTCGGCGAACATACCGATCGGGTGCTGCGTGACCTGCTCGGCCGCCCGGAACATGAGATTGAAGCGCTGCGCACACAAGGCGTCATCTAATGCCTGCCTGATACAGATGCATATCAGTACAATAGGGCGAGCCGACACGGGATGAATCTGCGGTTTGAGAAATCGTCAGTTTCCGAGGCAAAAATTTGATTCTAAAGTATTTTAATATTTTGGAAGCGGATGGATGTGGCCGCAATGGCGCACTCCGAGCCCGCATGTCATTCTTACGATGAATTATAAAAAATTCATTATATGAATTTTTATAATTTCATATGCTTTGTTACAAGACTCCCGAAGACATCCGGAATCGGAGAAACCTTGGGGAGGATTTATGTCCAGCAAGTTCAGGAAGCAGCAGTTGTTGGTGACTGCGGCGGCGGTTTTCAGCGCGGTCACGCCTGCTTTTGCTCAGGAAGCTCCGGAAGCCAGTGGGGGCGAGAGTCAGGAGATCATCGTCACCGCGCAGAAGCGGACCGAGCGATTGCAGGATGTGCCGCTGGCCGTCAGCGCCGTATCCGGCGATCAGTTGGAGACGCTTGGCATCAATAATCCGATGGAGCTTCGCTATGTGGCGCCGAGCCTGAACTTCCAGAATTCCGTCAACACCCGCGGCGAAGGTTTCGCCGTTCGCGGCGTCGGCACGGCCGTCTTTTCCGACACCGTCGAGCAGAGCGTCGGCGTCGTCATCGACGGCGTGCCCTTAGCACGGCCCGGGCAGGCCGTGGCCGACCTGATCGACATCGAGCGGGTCGAAGTATTGCGCGGGCCGCAAGGTATGTTGTTCGGGAAAAACGCCTCCGCCGGCGTCATCTCGATCACCACGAAAAAGCCGGAATATGCCAACAGCCTGCAGGGCCGTATTTCATACGCTACAAAAGACGAGGTGAAAGCGAACCTGATCGCCAACCTGAAACTGTCCGATACGGCGGCATTTCGTATCGCCTATGCACAGACGACGCGGGACGGCATCATCAGGAACATCGAACGCAACGAGCTGCTCAACGGCCGCGATTCCAGAGGCGTTCGCGCAAGGCTGTTATGGGAACCGGCGTCCAATCTCACCGTCAACCTGCTCGCCGACTGGGGCAAGAGCAAGCAGCTCTGCTGCGCCTGGACCGCACGCACCGCGCCTGTCACATCGCTATTCGGTCAATTGAATGCCGCCGAGGGCATCACGCCGGGGCCGAAGAATCTGGAAATCGCGGCGAACGCACCATATTATCAGAATAGCGAGAACTGGGGCGCGTCGCTTCAGGTCGACCTCGATGCCGGCTGGGCGACCCTTACGTCGATTTCCGCCTATCGATTCTGGAAGACGGCCGACAATAACGATGCCGATATTCTTCCGATCAATTTTCTGGAGATTAACAGCGGCGCCAGCTGGCTGGACCAATATTCACAGGAATTCCGTGTCACATCGCCTTCCGGCGGGCCGTTTGAATGGGTCGGTGGACTGTTCCTGAACTATACCAAGAATCGTGGCCTCGTGGAGGCGGCGGGCAATCGCGGGCAGACCCAGCCCGGTACCCTGTACTACGGCAGCGCACTCGACAGCGTGACGAAGAACAACAGTGCGGCGGTGTTCGGACAACTGTCATACGAGCCCATCGAGAGACTGAAATTGATTGTCGGTGGTCGCTACACGGCGGAAAAGGTCGACTTTGTCGGCAATATGTACACGATGCCATCATCTACCTTGGGGACTCCAGGGCGATTCATCGGGCCGGTGCAAGGGCGCTCGTCGGTCGAGAATTTCTCCGGCCGGGCAACGCTCCAATATTCCTTCGACAAGGACATCATGGTCTATGCGTCGGTTGCGCGTGGGTACAAGGGACCGGGCGTCGACACGCAGGGGGTTATATCATCCAACCTCACGATAATCCGACCGGAAATCCCGACGAGCTATGAGATCGGGCTGCGGTCGCAGTTCCTGAACCGCGCCGTCACCCTGAACATCACCGGCTTCGCTACCGACTTCAAGGATTTTCAGGCTTCGGTCTTCGATGTCAGGGAGATGCCCGCGCGATTCATTCTTTCAAATGCGGGTAAGCTGCGCACACGCGGCGTGGAAGCAGATTTGCAGGTCCGCCCCCTGCCCAGCCTGTCCTTCAACGGTTCGCTGACCTATGCCGACAGCACCTATGCCGATTTCAAGAACATCTCCTGCTACTCGGGCCAGACGGTGCTGCCGCTCGGGACGCCGCGAACCTCTCCTCGCGAGTGCATCCTGATCACGCCGACGCAGTCGGTTACCTACGGCGACGGCAATCCGCTCTCCAACTCGCCGAAGTTAACCTACAGCGTCACCGCAAGCTATCAGCGCAGGGTGAGCGACTATCGCATTGACACATCTCTGAACTGGTTCTGGCGCGACAAAGTAAGCTTTGACGCAGCCGGCAATCCGCTGATGACGCAGGGCGCCTACGGCCTGCTGAACGCCAATATTGGCTTCGGGCCCGACGACGACAAGTGGCGGCTGTCCTTCTTTGCCCGCAACATCCTGGACCAGCACTTCGTCAACCGGGTCACCGGCCAGGGCGTGTATGGCGGCGCGGGAATCTCGGTCCAATGGCCCAGCCCGGACGCTGAGAGGCTCTTGGGCGTCGCCCTGGACGTCAAATTCGGCGGCCGCTAGTGGGATCTAGTGGGATAGAGCCAAAAAGTATGCGCGTTCATCCCCTGGGCGCGACATACGATAGAGCTCGTTGCGCAACGCCTACAGCTTTGCAGGTGGCCGAACATAGTCTCGGTTTGGTGACGGCACCTGTAGTGGGGCTTGTCATTTTGAAGTCCTCGTTGCGAGATCTTGGGCCCGCGATGCCAGGGATATTAGAACGCCAATGCGGTGTAGGTCATGCGCTTCCCATCTTTGATCAAAGTCCCTCCGCGGATACACGGATCCCAACCGGCAAAGTTCCGTCAGCGAGAACGGTGCATGGTGTCGCTTCTGATTGACAACGGACGATTGCTGACGGTCGGCTTGACCGACGCGGCGCGCTCAAGGTCGCCGCGCCCTCACCCTGATCGTGCACCGCACCGGCTGCCTGACCTTTACTGCCCTCAGGAGGCAAACATCAATGGCTTCGCTGTTTTCAAGGCGCATCTCGGCGGTTTCGGCGATAGCCGCCCAAGCCTCCGGGCTATCGGCCTGCATGATCCGGGTTCCGGCCTCCCACAGGGTTGGCGCGCGAACGGTGCGCGCCGCGATACGCTCGGGGAGATGCCAGCTTGTCGGCAGGATACGCGCGACAAAACCAGGGAGCACCGACCACAGGAGACACCCGGCTAACAAGCCGCCGCCGACATACCACCAGCGGAGTCGCTTTTGCTCGTAGATGGAGTTGGCCGTGCCGATGATCGCCCGCAGGTCGCGGATGGCCTCGCCACGCTCCCGCTTCGCAGCCACAATCAGGACCTCGTCGTCGCGTCGCGCTCGCGCCGCCGCCGCCGTCATCCGCGCCTCGAAGTCTTCGGGGGTCATCCGCATGGCGGGTTGGCGCTCGATGGCGATAAGCCGGTTCGCTATCTCGCCCAGCGTCTTGCTGTAGTCCGGAATGTCGATTTCGGATTTCTCGGTGGCGAGGTGCTCGACCGCGCGGCGCATCATCGCCATTTCCCCTTCGAGGCGGGTGAACGCCTCTGTCGCCGGATCGGGGCCGGGATCGTCATAGGGCAGTCGGGGTATCGCGTTGTCGTCGTTCATATCGTCCTCCTATCGGCTCATGCCAAGATTCTTGCCCAGATCGGCGGGGATCGACACCGCGAGGTCGCGCCCAACGTCGCGTGCCATATTGGTTCTGATGCCAAGGTCCTGCCGCCGCCCGCGCAACAGCGATTCGACCTGCGCGTCGCGTTCGAGGTTTTTCGCCATGACTGCCATTTGCTGGCCGACGCGCTTCGCGCCCCGGACATCGCCGTCGCGGCGTAGATCGTCATGGGCCTGCCGGAGCTGCTTCCAGCCTTCGACAAAGCGGTCGGCACGCTGGAAGGGGTCGGCGCGAAGTTCCGCCTCGTTGTTCATCGCGCGCACCGCGGCCTGACCTCGACCCTGTGCGGCCTCGTGGACGAGCTCTGGCTGGCGCTGGAGGGCATGGCCGAGGTCGGTGGTGGCATGAGGCCGAATCGCGTCCAGCGCCTCTCCTGCCCGGCTCAGGGCGTCAAGCTGGTGGGGCAACACCGGCAAGCCCCTGTCGCGCATCCGGGCGATGTCATCGACAGCGCGCGCATAGCGTTCGACCGCGCGACGCTGGCCGCTGACATGGAAAGGCTCCGCCTTCGCCTGCTCGCTCGTCCGTTCGGGCGGACGGAAGCCCGCGAACATGCCCGGCTCGCGCTGCGGACCGGGCCGCGAGAGGCGCAAGCCGTCGAAGATCCCGCGCGCCTTCTCTTTCCCGGTGCGAACAATCTCCGCGACCCGTTCGCGGATGCTGATCCCGCGCCGTTCAGCGAAGTCGCGCGCCGGATCGGCCGTGGCATAGTCGCTCGCCATATCCTTGGCGCGTTCGCGCGACAGGGTGCGGACAAGGCGCGCATCGTCCCTGAAGTCGTCGCGGCCATAATGAAGCGCCATGCCTTCGCGGTGACGCGACAGGCCGACGTAGGCGCCATGGCTGTCCATGCCGGGAGTGGCGAGCACATGGCTGCGGTCCACGGTCATGCCCTGCGCCTTGTGGATCGTCGCCGCATAGCCATGATCGACATGGGCATAATCTTTGCTGTCGAACGCGACGCTGCGTCCGTCATCGGTGCGGACGGTCATGCTTTGCTGGCTGACCCGCTCGACGGTCCCGAGCGTCCCGTTCTTGACCTCAAGGCTGCGCTCATTCCGCAGGAACATGATGCGGTCGCCCGATGCGAAGTCCCGGTCGCCGCGTTCGGTTTTCACGCGGACATCGTCGCCAAGCTGGCCTGCGTCCCGCATCCGGTCGCGGGCGGCCTCGTTGAGGTCACGCACCTCGGCGTTGGTGTGCGTGAGAATGATGCGACTCTGATCGGGTGCTGCGATGCGCTCGCGGTCCCACCGTTCGACAAGCTCTCCGCGTGCCTGTTCGCGCGTGTCGGCCGCATGGACCATGCCGCGCTCGCCATAGGCATGGATCGCCTCGCCGGTTCGGCCCGTGGCCAGATGCCGGGTCGCGTCCTGCTGCCAGCCTTCATGCTGGCGGCGCACCTCGGTAATCTCGACGCCGCCATGCCTCTCATGGATCGCGCGGAACGCCGCGCCCGCCTCGATCGCCTGCAACTGCTGCGGATCGCCGACCAGCACAACCTTCGCGCCGGCATCGGCGGCATGGGACAGCACCCGTTCCATCTGGCGCGTGCCGACCATGCCCGCCTCGTCGATTACAAGCACATCGCGCGAGGTCAGCAGGTCGCGGCCCTGCGACCAGCCATATTCCATGCTGGCGATGGTCCGCGACGCGATGCCAGAACCATTCTCCAACCCTTCCGCCGCGATGCCTGACAGTGCCGCGCCGCGCACGTTCAGCCGCGCGTCCTCCCATGCTTCGCGCGCGACGCCCAGCATCGCGCTTTTGCCGGTGCCTGCGTAGCCGACGACGACGCTCAACCCCTGCCGGTCGGTCACATGCTCGAACGCTGCGCGCTGCTCCCCGGACAGGACAAGCTCGCGCTCCGCCGCGCGCGCCAGCGCGCCCTCCCGGTCCGCCTCGCTGACGGTGTGCTGCTCGCGCTCGGCCATTATCGAAGCGGCGCGCTGCAACCGCTGCTCGGTCTCGATCATGTCGCGGCTGGTGAACCGATCTTCGCCGCGCCCGTCCTTGCCCAGTTCGATGAGGTCAGGCGATGCACGTACTGCCGACATGGCGGCATCAAATTGTTCCTTGCCGTCGGTGTGGCGATGCACGAACATCGCCATGTCGCGGTTCGTAAATGTGGCTTGGCTGTGCGTGATCGCATCCAGCGCGATACGCGGCTCGGCAATGATGCGCTCGCCATTGGCTCTCGCGACGGCGCGGTGATCCTCGACGCGTTCGGATTCCAGACCGCGTGTCGCCATGCGCGAAGCGGCGGGACCGATCTTGCCCTGTGGCTCCAGGTCGATGCCCTGCGCTTCCAAACTGCGATGATCTATGCGAGCGTCTATGTCCAGTTCGGCAAGGCGCGTGTTGACGTGATCGGCCCAACGTTCGCGCCATTGCTCGACTTGGCTTGTGCGGTTCCAGTCGCGGACCTTCTGCCCGAAGCCTTCTTCGCTCCCCTCGCGCCCAATTTCCCTCATTGTCAGCATGACATGGGCATGAGGTTTCGCTATGCCGTCCGCGCCGATATCCCAATGGACATTGAGGTCGGCGATCATGCCGCGTTCGACAAACTCGGCTTGCACAAAGTCGCGGGCAAGCTCGATGCCATCGCCCTTCGTCATTTCGCGCGGAATGGAAAATTCCACCTCGCGGGCGAGCTGTGCGTCTTTGCGCTTCTCAAACGCCTCGACGTCATTCCAGAGGCGTTCGCGGTCGCGCCATTGTTCAGGCGCACCTTCGGGCAGCATGATCTCGCTATGCTCGACGCCTGACTTGGCGCGGAAATCATGGTCGCGGTCCAGCCGCTCATCGTGCAACCGCTCGCCAGCCCGATAGGCGGCGGCTGCGACGGCGCTGCGCCCTTGCGCGCGGCCGATGACCTGAACGGAGAAATGGTAGATCGCCATAGCGACATACCATCTACTGCCTCAAGCGCACGTCGGCACGACGTATAAGCGCGCCCTCCTCGAATAAATTCTCGGCAGGGACTAGGCGGTGTCAGACTGTCCCGGCGACTCTACTGCGCTGGTGTCACGCTTCTTCTATCATGGTGGCATCGTCACTCAATGGAGACTTTGCGATGCGTAAACCCCGCGATATCGATTCGGAACTCGCCGCGCTCGAAGCCAAGGCGAAGACCCTCAAGGAACGCCGCGTTCGTCAACTCGGTGAACTCGTCATTGCGACGGGCGCCGATGCGCTCGACGCCGACATCCTCGCCGGCGCATTGCTCGGCGCGGTTGCGATGAAAGACGCAGGCGCGAAGGAGGGCTGGCGCAAGGCGGGCGCCGCATTCTTTCGCAGCAAGGAACGCAAGTCTGCGCCGCGATCTGAACGCCAGCCGGACGGCACTCTACCGCTCGACGGCGGCGCGGCATCGCATTGAAGCACGAAAGGCTCGGACCGACATGCGCGAATGGGTCGTGAAACGCCGCGAGCGAACGCGCCAACTGATCGAGTTGGGCGGCCTCGTCACGAAAGCGGGACTTGTCGATCTCACCGACGATGATCGCGCGATGCTCTATGGCGCGTTCCTATGGATGGCCGACAAGCTGCGAAGCGAACGGGGAGATCATGCCGCCGCGCTGTGGAAGCGTCGCGGCAAGCGCGCGTTCGAGGCGGACGCCTTGCCCGACAATAATTCGATTGCCATGGGCGCGCCATGAGGCGGGATATGTCGGCGCCGCTTCAAGCGTATCGCGCGGCGAACGCCTTGCGGCATCGGGCCAGCGCGCGCGATATATGGTGCTCGACGGCTTTGTCGGTGATGCCGAGTTGCTGTGCGATCTCGCGGTAAGTCTGCTGCCGCAGCCGACTCATCAGGAAGATGCGCCGCGTCCTCGGCGGCATCGCCAGTAGCGTCGGCCGAAAGACGCGCCGGATGTCGATTTCTTCGATCCGTCGCAACTGATCGGGAGGAACCGGCGCATCGCATTCTTCATCGAATGGATAGAAGACGGCGCCAGCCCGTTTCTGCCCGCGTGCCCGGTTGATCAGCAAGTTGCGCGCGATCCGGATCAGATAGGCCTGGGGATGATCGACCCTGTCCAGCGCGCCGCTGCGCAGGAACAGCGTGAAGGCGTCTTGCGCCAGGTCGGCGGCGTCGTCGCGTCCAGCCTTTCGCCTGAAATAGCCGAGCATCCGTGCGTGTTCGGCTCGATAGAAGGCATCGAATGCAACGGCAGGCGAACGGGGCGACGTGGCAGCCGAACGGGCCTCGCGTTTGCTTGTGTCGGCGTCACCGCAGCCGACATGCGTGGTCATCACCATTGTACGGCGACCGCGGCGCGGCAAAGCGTCAACGCCCGCATCATGTGGTACTCGACGGTCGCGGCGCTAATGCCGACCCGCTCCGCGATCTCCTTGTAGGTCAGGCGGTGGATGCGGTGCATCACGAAGACGCGCCGCGTTTTGGGCGGCATGGCGCGCACCGCCTGCCGATAGAGGCGCAGCAGGTCGATTGCCTCGATCCGCCATGTCTGCTCGGCGCGCGAAACCGCGTCACGGTCTTCCTCGAACGGGAAGAAGATCGGTCGATCCTGCTTCTTCCTCCGACGGGCACGATCGATCAGCATGTTGCGCGCGATCCGGTTGAGATAGGCGCCCGGCTGGTTGAGCACCGGCAGCTTTCCGCTGTGGTGGAACCGGGCGAAGGCCTCCTGCGCAAAGTCGCGCGCATCATCGGGGCCGACCCGCCGCGTCAGCCTGCGCAGCAGGCGCGGATATTCGGCACGGTAGACATCCTCGAATGTCGCGATCTCCGGGCGGGCGGTCATTCCCGCGCTCCCTTGCGCTCGCGCGCATTCAGCGGCGCATCGCGCGAGGCGCGATAGAGACAAATGCCCGCCTCGATGCGGTCGAGGATGAAGGTGTCGCGCTCCGCCCTGGCGACGCGGATGTCGGCCTTGGAGTAAAGTTCAAGGCCGACCGCGCAGCGGTTGCCAAGCTCGCTGTCGATGACATCGCGGGCGCGGGTCCAGCATTCCGCTTCCTTGAACAGCGGATGATTGACGACGATCCAGAACTCGTAATCGGAGAAATTGATCGTCTCGTCGTCTTCATACCAATTCTTCCGGGCATAGGGTCCGATCAAGATGATGCGGCGAATCTCGCCCGGCTCGGGTGCCTGCACAGCATCGGGATCGAAGCAGGCGCGCAATATGCGCGCGATACGCTCGACCTCCTGCTGCTTGCGGCGGATGAGATGGTCAACGCGCGCCATCACGACTTCGCGCGCGTAAACGTCGTTCGCTTTCGATTTCGGGGTATTCATTTGCAGCTCGCACACCGGCGGTCCGCGCGTCGAGGCGCGAATGTGCAAGCAGTGTCCGCTGTCTGGTGCCGCAACTGCGGCTTACAGCAACTGCCCGACCGTGATGGCCGAACCTACATGATGCCTGGCAGGGTTATCCCGGGGATGGCCGCCAGTCTTTCCATCCCGTGCAGCGGATCATGCCAGAATCTCGGAGTCCCGGCAAGCCGAGCGGAGATGCGCCTATTCGCGCGCGGCCTTTTCGAGTTCGGCGATACATTCCGAACAGACCTGATGGACGACGCGGCCGAGTTCCTCGACGCGTTCGCCGAGCCACGTTAACTCTTCCTCGCTGATCCGGTAGTGTTTTGAATACCTTGCCTTCGTATACGCTTCTTTGAGCTTCTGGAACATCGCACGCTCGCGACGATTGGTCTCAGGCCAGATGCCATACAGTCGACGGTCGAGCCCTTCGGCCAGCGCACGCAGGAATGCGATGTTGTGGTTATACGGCGTGTAGAAGGTCAGCGTCAGCAATAGGCAGACGTATAGTCGCTCCGTTGCCTGATGCATCGAGAACGCAGCTTCTTTTAGGCGCCCCTTGCCGACATAAAATTCTGCACCGTCTTTGAAGGCGGCGGCGCTCGGATAATATTCCTCGAAATATTCCTTCGCTGTTCCCGCCGCCTGTTCAGACGTCTTGGGCTTGGGCGTCGCCAGTTCGCGGTCATCCGCTTCATACAGCGCAATGCCATCCTTGGCGACTTCCATGAAAAAGACCCGGCCATGCGCGAGTCCGTCGTTCACTTCGTGAAGCGAATGGACGATGAAATTGACCGGTGTCCGCAGCGTCTTCTCGATCGTATAGGCGCGAATGAGCCGTTCCTCGGCCTTCGCCCAATAGGCGGCGCGGTCGGTCAGCTCCTTCTGGCTGACGATGACGAGAATGTCGTAGTCGGATTTATACTGGTTCGCTGACAGCGGCGCATCAACCCAATCGCCGCGCGCGTGGCTGCCGAACAGGATGATCTTCAAAATGCGGGCGGCCTTGCGGCGCCCGGTCGCGTTTTCGGTGTTCTGGCCGAACTCGTCGAACAATATCTCGACGACGCGCTCAAGCTCGCGCTGCTTCGCGGCAGGAAGAAAATCGACGTCGGTGCGCATCGCCGGAATCTTCAGCCAATCTCCGGTCCTTGGCAAGACTTATCGGCACCACGCTGTAGATGTGTGCCCGGATCGGCACGACAATGCCTTCCCCATTGCATGGATCGGACAGGGTGACGCAGACTGGCGCACGGCGGGCGGACCACCGAGTCGGAGGTCTGCGAAGACATGCGAACAGATACCGCAAAGCGATCGTCCATCCGCGCCGCCTACAAGAGCCAGCGCTATCCTGCGCTAAGCTTTCCTTTTCCTGCCTCTTCGCGCCGCGAGCCGCCGTTCATGCGCTATTGTGAGCTATCGCCTGTCTTTGCATCCTATGCTTCGATTGCGCCGGATTGCCTCGAAGAGGCACTTGCAAATCGGGTTTCGATCAAGAAAGCTGCTTCGCAGGGAGCATCGTCAACCGCCAGAAGTTGGAGATAGCCCCCGTGTCCGCTCCCGAACGAATTGTCCGTCTCAAGACCGTCCTCGCCCGTACGGGCCTTTCGCGCTCAACCGTCTACCGCAAGATCACCGAAGGCACTTTCCCGCGTCAGGTGAAGATCAGCGTCCACGGCGCCGGTTGGCATGAATCCGCGATCGACCGCTGGGTCGCCAATCCCGCCGCCTATCGTGCGGACAATGACGACGACGCGGGGACGAGCCATGCACGAGGATGATGCGCGGCCCGAACGGGGCATCGTCCCGGCCAACGACAATGCGCCCGTACTGCGTGCGGCGGATGCCGATGCCGCGCTGACGCGGATCGCCGAGGCGATCGGTCGCCATATCGCGCGCGAGCATATTCGTGCGCTTCGCGCCGCGAATGACAATGATCCCATCGACAAAGGGTGATGGAGTCATTGACAATGAGGCCGATCGTTGGTAGAAAATCCAACATGAAGGCGGAGCCGCTTCTTCACGAACGCCACCAACTCAGCGCCGAGGCATTCGTGGAATTGCGGATATGGCGCGTACCCCGGCGGGTGCCGGGGTCGGACCATGATCTCAAATATGCCCTCGCTTATGTCGTCGGCGGCATCTGTGTGCTGCGCTACGACAACGAGGCCGGCAAAGGCGACCATCGCCACGTCGGCAAGAGCGAGACACCCTATGCCTTCAACACTCCGGCGGCTCTGCTGGCGGACTTCTGGAAGGATGTCGATCAATGGAAACCCGAATGAACATCGTGACCCTCTCCGTCGCTTCGCGCGAAGCGGTCGATGCCCGCGCGCTGGCGGCGTTCGATGGGAAGGCGCAGGGTGCGCATTATTCTTTCGGGTCGACCGACCTGCTCTGGCAGACGCTGACGCGCAAGCGCTGGGAACTGCTCCAGGCGATGACGGGGCAAGGCGTAATGTCGATCCGCGAAGCCGCGCGGCGCGTCGGGCGCGACGTCAAGGCGGTGCATGGTGATGTCCAGGCGCTGCTCGCGGCCGGGGTGATCGACCGTGCCGAGCGCGGCATCGTCTTTCCTTATGATGCGGTCCATGTCGATTTCATGCTGACCAAAGCCGCGTGACAGAAAGGGGAAAACGTCATGATCCGCGCCGCGCTCTATGCCCGCTATTCGTCCGACCAGCAGAATGCTGCGTCGATCGCCGACCAGCAGCGCCTCTGCCGCGAGCACGCCGCGCGCGAGGGCTGGCACATTGAGGCGACCTATGAGGACGCCGCCATCTCCGGATCGAGCATGATCCTGCGCCTCGGTGTCCAGCGGCTGCTGGCCGATGCGCAGGCCGGCAAGTTCGATATCGTGGTGGCGGAAGCCCTCGACCGCGTGTCGCGGGATCAGGCTGATGTCGCGACGCTCTACAAGCATTTGCAGTTCGCGCGCGTCCCACTGGTGACGCTGGCCGAAGGTGAAATCTCCGAACTGCATGTCGGGCTCAAGGGCACGATGAATGCCCTGTTCCTGAAAGACCTTGCCAAGAAGACGCATCGCGGCCTGCGCGGCCGGGTCGAGAAGGGCTTCTCCGCTGGGGCGGTCGGCTATGGCTATCGGATGGTCCGGCGCCTGAATAGCGAAGGCGAGTTGGTCCGCGGTGAGCGCGAGATCGATCCGGCGCAGGCGCTGATCGTCGAGCGCATCTTTCGCGAGTTTGCCGCCGGGAAAAGTCCGATCGCCATCGCCCGCGATCTCAACGCCGAAGGCATCGCCGGGCCTTCGGGAAAGCCATGGCGTGACACGAGTATCCGGGGCACCCCGCGCCGGGGGCTCGGTATCCTCAATAACGAACTCTACGTCGGCGTTCGCGTCTGGAACCACAAGCACTACGTAAAAGATCCGAACACCGGCAAGGACGTCACGCGGCTCAACCCCGAATCCGAATGGGTACGCAAGGCCGTGCCCGACCTGCGGATCGTCAGCGACGAACTATGGGACGCAGCCAAGCGCCAGCAGGAAGCACTCGCCGCGCGGAACAAGGGCATGAAGGAAGCGGCCCAGGCGCGAAGCGTCAACGGGCTGCGGCGTCCGGTCTATCTCCTGTCGGGCCTGCTCGAATGCGGTGAGTGCGGCGGCACCTATGCCATCGTCGTCGGCGACCGCTACGGCTGCGTCGGCCATCATCGCAGCCGTACCTGCTCCAACAGTCGGACGATCCGGCGCGAGGAACTGGAGCGCCGGGCGCTTGCTGGTATCGCCGACCGGCTGGTGTCGGCCGACAAGATCGACGCCGCCGTTGCCGCCTATGCGAACCATATCAACCGCGAGAACCGTGAGCGTCGCATCCAGGCCGATGCCGACACGCGCGCGCTGGCGAAGATCGACAAGGCCGTTGCGGGAATCATGGCCGCGATCGAGGACGGGCTTTATCAGCCGAGCATGAAGGCGCGCATGGCTGAACTCGAATGCGAGAAAGCGGAGATCACCGCGCGGCTCGCCGAAGCACCTGCCGGTATTCCCGATATCCATCCCGGCATTGCCGAAATTTACAAGCGCAAGGTCGCACGGCTCACGGAAACGCTCAAAGACCCGGAGACGCGGCTTGATGCGTCAGCCGACATCCGCTCACTCGTCGGCAAGATCGTGCTGCATTCTGGTGAGAAACGCGGTGAGGTTCATGCGACGCTCCACGGCTCACTGATGGGCATTCTCGACTTCGTGAATGACAACGCGCAACCGGGCGCCGACCGAGTTATAACAAAGGTGTGCCCGGGTTCGCGGGAATGACGAAAGGGCGGGGGCACATGCCCGGGGCTCACGAACGCGCCCGCTCCACCAACGGCGACCCGAAGCCCTCGACATATTGCGGCGCGTCGTCGGTGATGCAGACCCACGGCGCCTTCGACCCGACGAAGATATGCGCGGCATAGCCCCGGAATCCCGGATCGTCGTCGAGCAGGCCCGCGGGCACGAAATAGATTTTCTCTTCGGGGTCGGTATGCGGCGTGGGACTTCCGCACGTCTCGCAGAAGCTCGACGTCCAGCCATCGCTTCCCGGCACCACGAAGCGGGCAATATTCGCCTCGCCGCCCAGCCAGCGGAAGCTCTGCGCCGACATATAGAAAACGGCATTACCGTCGGTCCCCGACACCTTCCGGCATTTCGAGCAATGGCATTGCCCGGCCGGACCGATCTTGCCCTCGATCGCGAACGAGACCGCCCCGCAAAGGCACGATCCCCTGATTGGTTCCGGCATTCAACCTCTCCCTGCCTGTCTTTGGCGCCTTTACGGTCGGCCGACTTTCAGCGCGACCTCCACCCGGTCGCCGATCCCGATCCGCTCGGCCTTCTGGACTGCGGCCTTGACCGGCACCAGATAGCCGCCGTCACGCGGAAAGAGCGATGTCGCAAAGCGCGTTTCGCCGATCTCTGCGACAACCGGAACGACGCCCCAGCCATAGCTTAGCGACAGCCCCGCATAGCGGATCGCGCCGAGATGCGCGTCGGGAACCGCGACGAACAGAAAGGGCGCCGGGCCCCGCCATTCGAAGATCACCCCATCGAACAGGATCGCTTCGTCGTCCATCGCTCAGTTCCGCGGCGCCTGCCGCCGATAGCTCAGCGCCTCGGCGATATGGATGCGGCCGACAGCTTCCGCCCCCGCAAGGTCGGCGATGGTGCGCGCGACGCGGAGCATCCGCGTATAGCCGCGCGCCGACAACCGCATCGCCGCGGCCGCCTGCGCGAGCAATTGCCGCCCCGGCTCGTCGGGGGTCGCGACCGCCTCCATCAGTTCGCCGTCGATCTCGGCATTGGTGCGCGCCTTGTGCCCCACATAGCGTTCGGTCTGGACCCGGCGCGCCGCCGCGACGCGCGCCGCGACCTCGGCGCTGCCCTCGGCGGGCGGCGGCAGGACGAGGTCGGCGGCGCTCACCGCCTCGACCTCGACATGCAGGTCGATGCGGTCGAGCAAAGGCCCCGACAATTTCGCCTGATAGTCGGCGGCGCAGCGCGGGGCGCGGCTGCACGCGAGCGCCGGGTCACCGAGATGGCCGCAGCGGCACGGGTTCATCGCCGCGACGAGCTGCACCCGCGCCGGAAAGGTGACATGCGCATTGGCGCGCGCAACGCTGACCTCGCCGGTCTCGAGCGGCTGGCGCAGGCTGTCGAGCACTCCGCGCTGGAATTCGGGAAGCTCGTCGAGAAACAGCACGCCAAGATGCGCGAGGCTGACCTCACCAGGCCGGACGCGCAGCCCGCCGCCGACGAGCGCGGGCATCGACGCCGAATGATGCGGCGCCCGAAACGGCCGCGCACGGACGAGCCGCCCGCCCTCGAGCCCGCCGGCGACCGAGGCGATCATCGACACCTCCAGCGCTTCGGCGGGAGTCAGGTCGGGCAATATGCCCGGCATACACGCCGCCATCAGCGACTTGCCCGACCCTGGCGGCCCCGACATCAGCAGATTATGCGCGCCCGCCGCGGCGATTTCGAGCGCGCGCTTGGCGGTCTCCTGCCCCTTCACCTGCGCGAGATCCGCCGTGCGCATCGGCGCCTCGACCTCGCCCGGCTGCGGCGGCGGCAGGATCGCCTGCCCCTTGAAATGGCCGAGCAGCGCCAGCAGGTCGGGCGCGCCGATCACCTCGACATGCCCTGCCCACGCCGCTTCGGAGCCTTGCGCCGCTGGGCAGATCAGCCCGCGCTGGACGCTCCCCGCGTGGATCGCGGCAAGCAGCACGCCGGGCGACGGCGCGACGCGCCCGTCGAGGCCGAGTTCGCCGACGACCACGTAGGAAGCGAGCGTCTCGGCATCGATCACCCCCATCGCGCCGAGCAAAGCGAGCGCGATCGGCAGGTCGTAATGCGAGCCTTCCTTGGGCAGGTCGGCGGGCGACAGGTTGACCGTGATCACCTTGGGCGGCAGCGCGAGCCCGATCGCGGCGATCGCGGCGCGCACCCGCTCGCGGCTTTCGCCGACTGCCTTGTCGGGCAGACCGACGACGACGAAGCGCGGCAGGCCGGGCGTGATCTGGCACTGCACCTCGACCCCGCGCGCTTCGATGCCGAGATAGGCGGCGGTTGAAACGATCGCGACCATGATCCCCCTTTGTTCTTTTATGCTTTTAAACCGAGGCGCATGAAGGTCGAGTCCTTTTAGCACCGTCTTGGTTTCGTCATCGCAGATGATTTGACAACATACCAACCAGTCGGTATGTGGATTCGCATGACCGCGACTCACTCCTCCTCCAACCCTCCCGCCCGCACCCCGCGTGGCAGCGCCCGCGCGCGGCTGATCGCCGCGGCGCATCAGGAGGTGCGGCGGCAGGGCTATGCCGCGACCACGGTCGATCAGATCTGCACCGCCGCCGGGGTCACCAAGGGCGCCTTCTTCCATCATTTCGAATCGAAGGAAGCGCTCGCGGTCGCCGCCGCCGAGGCGTGGACTGAACGCGCACGGCCGATGTTCGACATGCTGCCGCATACGAAACTCGAGGATCCGCTCGACCGCCTGCTCGGCCATATCGATTTCCGCTTTTCGCTGCTCCACGGCCCGGTCGACGGCTTCACCTGCTTCATCGGCACGATGGTGCAGGACGCCTATGCGACGAGCGAGCCGATCCGCCTCGCCTGCGAGGCGAGCATCGCCGCCTATTGCGAAGCGCTGGCACCCGATATCGAGGCGGCGATGGACGCCTATGGCGCCCCCGACGGCATGACCGCGCTCGATCTCGCGCGCCATATCCAGTCGGTGCTGCAAGGCGGCTTCGTTCTGGCGAAAACGACGAACGATCCGGCGATTGCCCGGGAAAGCGTCGCCCACCTGACACGTTATGTCCGCATGATCTTCGGGCGGACCTGACCAAGCCGACAAGCGAGAGGAGTCCCCCCATGACTGCGTCCGACACCCCCAGGATGATCTTCGTGAATCTGCCGGTCGCGAATCTTGCCCGCTCGATGGCCTTTTACGAAGCGATCGGCTTCACCAACGAACCGCGCTTCACCGACGACACCGCCGCCGCGATGGTCTGGTCGGAGACGATCTTCGTGATGATCCTGACCCACGACAAGTGGAAGAGCTTCACCGACCGCCCGATCGCCGACCGCGGGTCGAGCGAGGTGTCGCTCGCGCTGGCGCTCGGCAGCAAGGAGGCGGTCGATGCGATGGCCGAGGCCGCCGCGGCCGCCGGCGGCACCGCCGACATCAACCCGGTGCAGGATCATGGCTTCATGTACGGCCGCGACATCCTCGACCCCGACGGTCATGTCTGGGGCCCGTTCTGGATGGACCCCGCGGTCGCCAGTGGCGAGGCGCCGGCTCCCGAGGCCGCCGCCTGACAACAGCATATATCCCCAGGAGAGAAACGATGCCCCAGATGATTTTCGTGAACCTGCCCGTCACCGACCTCGAAAAGTCGAAAGCCTTTTACGAGGCGGTCGGCGCGGTCAACAATCCCGCCTTCACCGACGATACCGCCGCCTGCATGGTCGTCGCCGAAGGGTCGATCCACGTCATGCTGCTGACGCACGCCAAATGGGCGACCTTCACCTCGAAGACGATCCCCGACGCGCATAAGACCGCGCAGGTGCTGCTCTGCGTCTCGGCCGACAGCCGCGACGCGGTCGACGGACAGGTCGACAAGGCGGTCGCCGCCGGCGGCAAGGCCGACCCGACCCCGACGCAGGATTATGGCTTCATGTACGGCCGCAGCTTCGAGGACCCCGACGGCCATATCTGGGAAGTGATGTGGATGGACCCGGCAGCGATCCCGGCCGGCGAGCCCGCAGAAGCCGCCGCCTGACGATCCCGCCGGGGAAGAGGAGGAAGCGCCGTGCCTGAAATCACCGCCTATCGATCGGTTCCCGACTTTGCCTACGGCCGCATCAAGGACATCCGTGTCCGCTGGGCGCTCGACGAAATCGGAAGGCCTTACAGCACGCGGCTGATCGGCGGCATTTTCGAGGACAAGGCGCCCGCCTATCTCGCCGATCAGCCGTTCGGACAGGTTCCGGTCTACAAGGAGGATGACCTGATCCTGTTCGAAACGGGGTCGATCCTGATCCACATCGGCGAAGCCCACGCGCGCCTGTTGCCGCGCGATGCGAAGGGGCGCGGACGCGCGATCAGCTGGATGATCGCGGCGCTCAACAGCGTCGAACCGATGATCCAGACCCTCGTCGTGCTGACCGTCAAGGGACAGGGCACCGACTGGCTCGCCGGCGCGATCGAAGCGGCGAAACCCTTTGCCGAGCAGCGGCTGGCGCGCTTGTCACAGGCGCTCGGGGACCGCGACTGGCTGGAAGCTGATTTTTCGATCGGCGACATCGTCATGGTCGACGTGCTGCGCAACGCAAACCCGGAGTTGCTGGCCCCGCACCCCAATCTGACCGCCTATGTCGCGCGCGGCACGTCGCGCCCGGCCTTTCAAAGCGCGATGGCGGCGCATCTCGCCGACTGCGCGGTCGGCGAACCGCTGCCTGCCTGACCCCCAAACTCAAGCGAGGAAATAGAGCCATGCCCGTGAACCCCGACAGCCGCCTCGAAATCACCGCTTTCGACTGGGTGCCCGACTTCGCGCGCGGCTTCGTCCGCGATCTCCGCCCGCGCTGGGCGTGCGAGGAGATCGGACTCGACTATGCCGAGCATCTGATCAGCGCGATCAACCGCCCCGCCGATCATTTCCTGTTCCAGCCGTGGGGTCAGGTGCCGGTGCTCGACGACGGCGGCGTCCGCCTGTTCGAAAGCGGCGCGATCCTGCTTCATCTCGCCGAAAAGGACGCGCGGCTGCTGCCCCGCGACGGTCAGGCGCGCGCCAACACCCTCGCCTGGCTCTTCGCCGCCTATAACAGCGTCGAGCCGATGCTGTTCGAACTCGGCAATGTCGACCTGTTCGCGAAAGACGAGGAATGGGCGAAACTCCGCCGCCCGAGCCTGATCGAGTTCATTCAGGGCCGGCTCGGCCGCCTGAACGACGCCATCGGCGACAAATCCTATCTGGCGGGCGACTTCACCGTCGCCGACATCGCAATGGCGACCGTGCTCCGCGAAGCCGTCGAGGCCGGCCTGGTCGCCGAGCAGCCACGGCTGCAGGGCTATTTGGACCGCTGCCTCGCTCGCTCCGCCTTCCAGCGCGCGCTCGCCGCGCAGCTTGCCGCCTTCAGCGAAGAAGCGGGACCGCCCGCCGCCTGATCCCGAACTCCAGCCCCCGAGGAGAGACAAGATGACCTATGTGGAAGGATTCGTGCTCGCGGTACCGACCGCCAACAAGGAAGCTTATCGCAAGCACGCCGCCGACGCGGCCCCGCTGTTCAAGGAATATGGCGCGGCCCGGATGGTCGAGACCTGGGGCGACGACGTCCCCGACGGCAAGGTCAACGACTTCAAGAGCGCGGTGCAGGCGAAGCCCGACGAAACCGTCGTCTTCAGCTGGTTCGAATATCCCGACCGCGCCACCCGCAACGCCGCGAACGAAAAGATGATGAGCGATCCGCGCATGGAGGCGATGGGCGCGAACATGCCCTTCGACGGAATGCGGATGATCTTCGCCGGTTTCGATTCGATGATCGACGATCGGGCAGCGGGCACGATGGGCTATGTCGACGGCTATCTCGTCCCCGTCCCCGACGGCAACAAGGACGCCTATCGCGCGATGGCCGCCAAGGCCTCCGAAGTCTTCCGCGACCATGGCGCGACGCGCGTCGTCGAGGCGTGGGGCGACGATGTGCCCGACGGCAAGGTGACCGATTACCACCGCGCCGCGCACCGGCAGGACGGCGAGACGGTCGTCTTCAGCTGGGTCGAATGGCCCGACAAGGACACGCGCATGGCCGGCTGGGACAAGGTGATGAAGGACGAGCGGATGCAGCATGATCCGAACGACCAGACCTTCGACGGCAAGCGCATGATCTACGGCGGCTTCGCGCCGATCGTCGAGGCGTAAGCCCTTTCCTCCCTGTGGCGAAGCCATGGGGAGGTGGCAGCCCGCAAGGGCTGACGGAGGGGCACTGGCGCGACGTCGCGGCCCCTCCACCACCGCTTCGCGGCGGTCCCCCTCCCCACCGTTGCGCGGCAGGGAGGATCTGGAGAGAGATTATGAACCATATCGCCTATCCCAACGAAAGCGCCGCCTATCGCGCCGCGCGCAACGCGCTTCTGGACGAGGAGATCGCGCTCCGCCGTCGGATCGAGGCGGTCGCCGCGCAGCGCCGCGCCTTGCCGCCCGGCGGCGAGATCGCCGAGGATTATGTCTTCGAACGCATCGGCACGCACCAGCGGCCCGAGACGGTGACGCTATCCGAACTGTTCGGCGAAAGGCCGAGTATCATCCTTTACAGCTTCATGTTCGGCCCCGACCGCGATGTCCCCTGCCCCGGCTGCACGCACATGCTCGATTCGGTCGACGGCGGCGCGCGCTATATCGACGACCGCGCGCCGCTCTATATCGTCGCCAAATCGCCGATCGCGCGGCTCGTCGAATGGGCGCGGCTGCGCGGCTGGCATCACCTGAGCTTCCTGTCGGACGTCACCACCCGCTATTCGGCCGATTATTTCGGCGACACGCGCAAATTTCCGCCCGCGATGCGCGCCGACCGCAATCTGAACGACGGCGAGGAGTGGGACGAGACGATCTTCAACGTCTTCCGCAAGGACGGCGATACCGTCCGCCATCACTGGGGCAGCGAGATGGCGTTCGCACCGTCGGACCCCGGCCAGCACCACCGCGCCGGCGACCTCGTCGATTCGCTGTGGGGCCTGCTCGACATGACCCCCGAGGGCCGCGGGGATTATTTCCCGACCGTGGAAGGAACCAAGCCATGACCGACGCCGCCAACTTCATCTGGTACGAACTGATGACCCCCGACCCGGCGGGCGCCGCGCGCTTCTATGGCGCCGTCGTCGGCTGGACGATCGCCGCGACACGCGACCCCGCCGCGGGCGACGTCGACTATCGCATGATCGGCCGCAGCGACGGCGGCAATGCCGGCGGCATCCTCGCGCTGAATGCCGACATGCTCGCCGGCGGCGCGCGGCCGGCGTGGCTCGGCTATATCCACACCCCCGACGTCGATGCCGCGATCGCCGCGATCAAGGCCGACGGCGGCGCGGTGCATATGCCCGCGACCGACCTGCCCGTCGGGCGCATCGCGATGGTGTCCGACCCGCAGAGCGCCGCCTTCTACATCATGGACCCGGTGCCGCCCCCGGGCATGGAGGGCATGGAGAGCGACGTCTTCTCGGTCGACCAGCCGCAGCGCGTCCGCTGGAACGAGCTGTCGACGAGCGATCCCGACGCCGCCATCGCCTTCTACACCCGGCATTTCGGCTGGGGGCAGGACGGCGCGATGGATATGGGCGACATGGGCGCCTACCGCTTCCTGCAGCGCGGCGACGTGGGCATCGGCGCGGTGATGCCGCTGATGCCCGGCATGCCTGCCGCTATGTGGAGCTTCTACATCGGCGTCGACGACATCGACCGCGCCCATGCCGCGGTGACCGCGAACGGCGGCCGCATCCTGACCGAACCGATGGAGATCCCCGGCGGGGAATATGCGATGAACGGCGTCGATCCCCAAGGCGCCGCCTTCGGCCTGGTGGGACCGCGGAAGAGCTGAACGATAAACACTCGCCCCCATTCGAGATCCCGGCGAAGGCCGGGATCTCGACGGATCGGTCAAGAAGCGCGGGCGAGACCCCGGCCTTCGCCGGGGTGACGAACTGAAAGGAGAGAGACATGCCGAACCAACCCGACCAGCGCCCGAGCTCGGGCCTGACCCCGCATATCGCCATCCCCGACAAGCGCGGCACCGAGGCGATCGATTTCTATCGCAAGGCGTTCGGCGCGACCGAGCGGATGCGCGTCCCCGCCGACGACGGGGTGCGGCTGATGCACGCGCACCTCACCGTCAACGGCGCATCGCTGATGATGCACGACGATTTCCCCGAATATACAGGGCACGCGATGGCGGCACCGACCGGCATGACCCTGCACCTCAGCGTCGATGACACCGACGCCTGGTACGAACGCGCGCTCGCGGCGGGAGCCGCGTCGACGCTCGAACCGCACGATGCTTTCTGGGGGGACCGCTATGCCCAGGTGAAAGATCCGTTCGGCCATCTCTGGTCGATCGGCGGGCCCGTCAAAGGAGAGAAATAATGTCGAACCAACCCCTAAATCAACCCACGGGCCAGGCCGTGACCCTCTGCCTCTGGTACGACAAGGATGCCGAGGAAGCCGCCAATTTCTATGCCGCGACCTTTCCGGGCAGCCGGGTCGGCAGCGTCCACCGCGCGCCGGGCGATTTTCCCGGCGGCAAGCAAGGCGATGCGCTGACGGTCGATTTCACCGTCCTCGGCATTCCCTGCGTCGGCCTCAACGGCGGTCCGGTCTTTCCGCAGAGCGAGGCCTTTTCCTTTCAGGTCCACACCGACACGCAGGAAGAGACCGACCGTTACTGGAACGCGATCGTCGGTAACGGCGGGCAGGAAAGCGCCTGCGGCTGGTGCAAGGACAAATGGGGCCTCAACTGGCAGATCACCCCACGCGCCCTGACCGACGCGACGATGGGCGGCGACCCCGCGGTCGCGAAGCGCGCCTTCGACGCGATGATGACGATGAAAAAGATCGACATCGCCGCAATCGAGGCCGCGGTCCGGGGTGAGGCCGTTGGCTAATCGCCCGCTCTTCGCCTGGGCGCTCTGCGGCACGCTCGACATCGTCTATGCCTCGGTGTGGAGCGTGCTTGCGGGCGGCACCGTCGGCGGAATGCTGCGCGGCGTCGCCAAGGGACCGTTCGGCGACGGCACCGCCGACTGGGGCCTCGGCGGCGCGCTCGCGGGGCTTGCGACGCATTATGCGATCATGGGTGCGATGGTCGCTTTCTGGTTCGCCGCCGCCCGCCGCGCGCCGGTGCTCCGCGAACCATGGTGGCTCACCGGCACGCTCTATGGCGTCATCCTCTATCTGGTGATGAACGCACTCGTGCTGCCGCTCCGCTTCGGCGCACCCTTCCCGCCCGCCGAACTCGTCAAGGGCGCGGTCGCGCTCTTTCCCCACATTTTCTTCATCGGCCTGCCGCTGGCATGGCTGACACGAAAGGCCGTCTGATGCCGATCCTCTATGGTCACCCCTTTTCGAGCTACACCTGGAAGGCGCTGATCGCGCTCTACGAAAAGGACATCGCCTTCGACTATCGCATCCTCGAGGCCGAATGGCCGCAGCATGGCGAGGAACTGAAATCGCACTGGCCGATCGGCAAATTCCCGCTGCTCGTCGGCGACGACGGCCGCGCCTGGTTCGAGGCATCGATCATCATCGAATATCTCGACCGGCTGACGCCCGAACCGCGGCTGATCCCGCAGGATTTCGAAGCGGCGATGCAGGTCCGCCTGCTCGACCGCGTCTTCGACAATCATGTCATGACCCCGATGCAGGAAGTGGTGAACGACGCGCTGCGCGGCCCTGAAAATCACCTGCCGATGATCGTCGATCAGGCGAAAGCGCGGCTGGAGACCATCTATGGCTGGCTCGACAAGGAACTGGCGGCGGGCGGCTGGGCGGCGCCGGGCGGCTTCAGCCTCGCCGATTGCGCCGCAGCGCCGTCGCTCTTCTACGCCGACTGGGTCCATCCGATCGCCGGAACCCACGCGAATTTGCGCGCCTATCGCGCCCGCCTGCTCGCGCATCCATCGGTCGCGCGCTGCGTCGAGGACGCCCGCCCCTATCGCGCCTATTTCCCGCTCGGCGCCCCCGACCGCGACTGACGTCAGGAGAAGAGACATGAGCGAACCCCGTGAACTCTCGGTATCGACCTTCATCGCCGCGCCGCCGGACAAGGTCTGGCAGGCGATGACCGACCGCATGGCCGAATGGTGGTGCCCGAAACCCTGGACCGTCACGCTCGACGCGATCGACCTCCGCACCGGCGGTCGCTGCGCGATGACGATGCACGGGCCGGAGGGCGAGACGATGCCGAGCGACGGGATATTCCTCGAAGTCGTGCCGGGCCGACGCTTCGTCACCACCGACGCGGTCGTCCGCGACGAAAGCGGCCGCCTCGCCCCCGCCGGCCCCTTCATGATCGGTGGCTGGGAAATCGAACCCGAAGCGGGCGGCACCCGCTTCACCGGCTGGGCGCGCCACTGGACCGACGAGGCGGTGAAAAGCCACGAGGAGATGGGCTTCACCCCCGGCTGGGGCGCGGTCGCCGAGCAGTTGAAGGCGCTGTGCGAGGTTGATTGAACGCCCCTCCGTCATCCCGGCGAAGGCCGGGATCTCATCGGAGCGTTATTCCGATAGGGCGAGATCCCGGCCTTCGCCGGGATGACGAGGATATTACAAACGCCGTCCCATATCGCGGTTAACGCCGCACTGACGCTGCCGCTTCGTCCTTTGGAAACCGCGCGCGCGCGAAGGCGGGCCCATGGTTTCGCCGGCCGCTCTCGTCCGCACCCTCCTTATCGCCGCTTTCGCGGCGCTGCTGGCGTTCGTCCCGGCCAGCGCCCAGCAGATCGTGACCGTCACCACGACGGTGACGTGGACCCATGACACGGGCGATGACAGCGCTGACGCGGACGATGGCGACGTCATCGACGAAAGCGCCGCGCTGCTCGCCGATGAAGAGCTTGCTGACGGGAGGCTCGCCGAAGACGCCGACCTCGGCGCGACGCGCCGCTATGCGCCCTCGGCCACTCTCGCGACGCTCGGCCAGGCGAAGGCGCGCTTCGGCCCCTTCGCGGTCATCGACGGAACGACGGTTCGGATGGCGGGCGACGTCACCTCGGCAACGCCGCGCCAGTTCGCGGCGATGCTCGCGGCCTTTCCGGGCCTCAAGCGGCTCGAGATGATCGACTGCCCCGGCAGCCTCGACGAGGAAGCGAATCTGATCCTCGCCCGCGCGATCCGCCGCGCCGGCCTCGAAACCATCGTCCCGAGCGGCGGTTCGGTGCGGTCGGGCGCGGTCGAGCTCTGGCTGGCCGGCGCCGTCCGCCGCGCCGCGGCCGACGCCGAATTCGGCGTCCATAGCTGGGCCGACGAAACCGGCCGCGAAGCCAACGACTATCCCGCCGACGATCCGGTCCACGCCGAATATCTGAGCTATTATCGCGAAATGGGCATGGACGACGCCAAGGCGCGCGCCTTTTACGCGCTCACCAACGCGACGCCGTTCGACGATGTCCGGTATCTGACCCGCGCCGACATGGCGCGCTTCGTGACGCTGAACTGAGTTCACTACAGCGCAACATCTCCGCCCGCGCGAAGGCGGCGTGTTTTACCCTTGCAACTCACCTCGCCCGCTCCCACATCGCCCTGCATGGCGAAGCGCAGCCTCTACCAGCGATTGCGATCGAACGCGCAGGTCCGCACGCTTCTGTTCTGCCTCGGCGTGCTGCTGATGATCGCCGGCGTCATTATCGGCCCGCTCCCCGGCCCGGGCTTCATCATCCTCTTTCCGGTCGGGTTGATGCTGGCCTTGCAGAACAACGCCTGGGCGAAACGCCGCTACGTCCGCTTCAAATGGCGCCATCCGCGCTACGGCGACTGGACCGACCGGGTGATGCGCCGCGTCAGCGCCGCGCGCCGCCGCGCCCGCGACCGGATCGAGGATATCCTCGATGATGATTGACTTTGTCCCGAATCCCGCTTATCCGCGCCCCCGACAGTGGCCGCCCACGTTTGGCGGCCCTTTTCTGTTGCAGCATTTGACGAGATCTAGGGAAAACCGCGATGAAGCGCACCTATCAACCGAGCCGCCTCGTGCGCAAGCGCCGTCACGGCTTCCGCGCCCGCAAGGCGACCGTCGGCGGCCGCAAGGTTCTGGCCAACCGTCGCGCGCAGGGCCGCAAGAAGCTGTCGGCCTAAGCGCCGACGCTTCGCCGCCGAGCCTGGAAGGATCTGGGCTGGTGCGAACGCTTTACAAACGCAGCGAATTTCTGGCCGCGAACCGCGGCCTTCGCTTTCCCATGCCCGGCTTCGTCCTCCTCGTCCGCCCGCGCGGCGACGATGACGCTGCGCCGGGCATCGGCTTTACCGTCAGCAAAAAAGTCGGCAACGCCATCACCCGCAACCGGATGAAGCGGCGGTTTCGCGAACTGGCGCGCGCTGCGCTGCCCGAATCGGGAATCGCCGGTGCCGACCATGTGCTGATCGGCCGGCCGGGCGGGAACGCCATCGCCTTTGCCGAACTGGCCGGCCATCTCGAATCGGCGCTGAAGCGCGCGGCGAAGAAGCTCGCGAAATGACCGGCTGTCCTACATTGCTTCGCTGGCATAAGATTTCGGCATGAGCCTATTTCTGCCCGTGTCGAACATGCGCATTGCGAGTGAAGTTGCGCAGTTTTCCGAGCCTTTCGCATGATCGCCCGCCTGCTCATCCTGATCGCGCGCGGTTGGCAGCTCGGCCCGTCGCGCATCCTGCCGCCGACGTGCCGCTATGCGCCGTCGTGCAGCGAATATGCGATCATTGCGCTGAAACGCCATGGTGCGATCAAGGGTGGCTGGCTGGCGACAAAGCGGCTATTGCGCTGCCACCCTTGGGGGGGCCATGGTTCCGACCCGGTGCCGTAAGGCGTCCTTTCCCGACATTTTGAGACGAAGAGAGACCAAGCAGCGTGGATGACAAGCGTAACTGGATCACGGCAATCCTGCTGTCGGCGGCTATCCTGCTCGGCTGGAACTTCGTCTCGCAGAAATTCTTGCCCACCCCGCCGAAACCCGATGTGACGAAGACCGTCGCGGGCGCGAACGGGGCGGCGAACCCGGCGGCGCCCGCGCAGCCCGGCACCCCGGCGGCACCCGGCGCCATCGCTCCGGCCGCCCCGGCAGTCGTGCCGCTCGAAACCGCGCTCGCCGCAGGCAATCGCGTCGCGATCGAAACCCCGGCGCTGTCGGGCTCGATCAACCTTGTCGGCGCCCGCATCGACGACATCACGCTCACCAAATATCGCCAGACGATCAAGAAGGATTCGCCCCCCGTCCGGCTCTTCGCCCCCGGCAACACCAAGGCCGCTTATTATGCGAGCGTCGGCTGGGCCGCGCAGCAGGGCGTCGAGGTTCCGGGCCCCGCAACCGTGTGGACCGCGAGCGGCGCCAAGCTCACCCCGGCAACCCCGGTGACGCTGAGCTGGGCGAACGGCACCGGCCAGAGCTTTCGCATCGATTACAGCATCGATGCCGATTATCTGATCACCGCGAAGCAGACGATCGCCAACACCGGCACGGCATCGGTCAACGCCAGCAGCTTCGCGCTGATCGACCGCCTCGGCAAGCCGACCGACCCGCACGAGCAGAGCAGCTGGACGAACCACATCGGCCCGACCGGCTACCTCGACGGCAAGTCGGTGTTCGACGTCGACTACAAGCATCTCGATAAGGGCGAGGCGTTCAAATATGGCGCGGCGGGCTGGCTCGGCTTCACCGACAAATATTGGCTCGCCGCCGTCATCCCGGCGCAGGACGAGCGCGTCACCGCGTCGATCACCGCGCCCGCGGCGGACACGTACCAGACGCTCTTCGCGCGCCCCTTCGCGACGGTTGCTCCCGGCAAGCAGGTCACGACGACCAGCCGCATCTTCGCCGGCGCGAAGGAGGTCAGCACCCTGTCGGCCTATCAGGACGCGGGCATCCCGCGCCTGTCGAACGCGATCGACTGGGGCTGGTTCGAATTCTTCGAAAAGCCGATCTTCAAGCTGCTCGACTGGCTGTTCCAGCAGGTCGGCAATTTCGGCGTCGCGATCATGCTGCTGACGGTGATCATCCGCGCGCTGATGTTCCCCGTCGCGCAGCGCCAGTTCCATTCGATGGCGCAGATGCGCCTCGTCCAGCCCAAGATGAAGGCGCTGCAGGAACGCTACAAGGACGACAAGCCACGCCAACAGCAGGAGCTCATGAAGCTCTACAAGGATGAGAAGATCAATCCGCTCGCGGGCTGCCTGCCGATCGTCCTGCAGATTCCGATCTTCTATGCGCTCTACAAGGTGCTGATGCTGACGATCGAAATGCGCCACCAGCCCTTCGCGCTGTGGATCCGGGATCTGTCGGCGCCCGATCCGGCGCATTTCCTCAACCTGTTCGGCCTCCTGAACTTCACGCCGCCGTCGCTGCTCGCCCTCGGGCCGCTCGCGCTGATCCTCGGCGTCACCATGTTCCTGCAGTTCCGCCTCAATCCGCAGGCGACCGACCCGGTGCAGCAGCAGGTGTTCAAGATCATGCCGTGGCTGTTCATGTTCATCATGGCGCCCTTCGCGGCGGGCCTGCTGCTCTACTGGATCACCAACAACTGCCTGTCGATCGCGCAGCAGCAGTTCATGTACCGCAAGTTCCCGCAGCTTCGGGCGGCGCCGGTCAAGTGACGGAAACCTGCGCCAACCATCTGTGTTCCCCCGCGAAGGCGGGGGTCCAGAGCGGCAGGACGCCGGCGCTGGCGCAACCTTTCTCTGGGTCCCCGCCTGCGCGGGGACACATGCCATGACCGGCGGCGAAACCGACCCCACGCTCCCCGAACGCGCGCGCAAGCTGTTCGCGGGCCCGATCGCCTTCCTGAAATCGGCGCCCGCGCTCCAGCATCTGCCCGCGCCTTCGGTGCCCGAGATTGCCTTTGCGGGCCGTTCGAACGTCGGCAAATCGTCGCTGCTCAACGCGCTGACGAACCGGAACGGCCTCGCGCGTACCTCGGTCACGCCGGGGCGGACGCAGGAACTCAACTATTTCGACGTCGGCGCGCCCCTGGCGTTCCGGCTCGTCGACATGCCCGGCTATGGCTTCGCCAAGGCGCCGAAGGATGTCGTCAAGAAATGGCGATTTCTGGTGAACGATTACCTCCGCGGCCGGCAGGTGCTCAAGCGCACGCTGGTGCTGATCGACAGCCGCCACGGCATCAAGGACGTCGACCGCGAGGTGCTCGAAATGCTCGACACCGCGGCGGTCAGCTATCGCCTCGTGCTCACCAAGGCCGACAAGATCAAGGCGACCGACCTCGCCGCTGTCCACGCCGCGACCGAAGCCGAAGCCCGCAAGCACCCCGCCGCGCATCCCGAGGTGATCGCGACGAGCAGCGAAAAGGGCCTGGGCATCGCCGAGCTGCGCACTGCGGTGCTGGAGGCGGTGGAAAGTTAGGACTGGTTTATCCTCTCCCCTTGCGGGAGAGGATAATGCAGGTTGCGGACTTGTCCGCTACCGAAACTTGGTGAGGGGTAGCGGGGCCGCGCGAGCCGAAAGCTCGCATCACCCCCTCCCAGCTTCGACTAGCCAGCAAGCTGGCAAGTCTACGCAACCCTCCCCCGTTCAGGGGGAGGGAGGAGAATTTAGATGAAACTGTTCATCGGCAACAAGGCCTATTCGAGCTGGAGCCTGCGCGGCTGGCTCGCGGCGCGGCACAGCGGGCTGCCCTTCGAGGAAGTCGCCGTCCCGCTTTATGACGAGGATTGGTCGAACCGCCGCGAGGGCGACGAGTTCGCGCCGTCGGGCGGCAAGGTGCCGATCCTGTGGGACGGTGCCGACACCGTCGTCTGGGACAGCCTGGCGATCATCGACTATCTGAACGAAAAGACTGGCGGCACCCGCGGCTATTGGCCCGAAGATATGGCCGCGCGGGCGATGGCGCGGTCGATGGCGGCCGAAATGCATTCGAGCTTCGCGGCGCTTCGCCGCAGTTGCAGCATGAACATCCGCCGCATCTATCCCGCCGCCGAACTCGCGCCCGACGTCCAGGCCGACGTCATCCGCATCATGCAGATCTGGGCCGAGGCGCGCGCGCGTTTCGGCGGCGAGGGCGATTATCTGTTCGGCGACTGGTCGGCCGCCGATATGATGTTCGCGCCCGTCGTCACCCGCTTCATCACTTACTCGATCCCGCTCCCCCGCTTCGCCATTCCCTATTGCCAGGCGGTGATCAGCCACCCGCACATGCAGGAATGGATCGGCGGCGCGCAGGCCGAGGATTGGGTGATCGAGGCGTTCGAGGGCCCGGCCGAGGGCTGAGACGAACGACGGCGGTCGACCGGTTGCGAACCTTCCACGTCTCGTCACCCTAAAGCAAACGTCAGCGGCGGGGATGATCCTGGGGATAAAGCTGTGGATCAGCCGTTAAGGCTGCGCCGGATCGCCGCGATCTCGGCATCGAGTTCGCTGTCGTGGACGCGGAGCGCCTCGACCGTGCGCACCGCGTGGATCACCGTCGAATGATCGCGCCCGCCGAAGCGGCGGCCGATCTCGGGATAGGAGCGCGGCGTCAGTTCCTTCGCCAGATACATGGCGACCTGACGCGGGCGCGCGATCGCGCGGACGCGGCGCTTCGACGCCATTTCGGCCTTGTCGAGCCGGTAATGTGCGCAGACCGCGCGCTGAATCTCGTCGATCGTGATCCGCGGGCGCGCGCTGCGGACATTTTCCGCAAGCCGGTCCTCGGCCAGCGCCAGGTCGATCACCGTCCCGGTCAGCGCGGCATAGGCGAGCAGCTTGTTGAGCGCGCCTTCGAGCTCGCGGATGTTGCGGGTGAAATGCTTGACCAGATAAGCGACAACCGGGTCGGGCACCTCGACCATCGGCATCGCGGCGAGCCGCTGGCGGATGATCCGTTCGCGAAGGTCATCCTCGGGCGCCTCGATATCGGCGACGAGACCGCCCGACAGCCGCGACAGCAGGCGCGCCTCGACCCCGTCGAGCATCGCGGGCGGACGGTCGGCGGTGACGACGAGGCGCCTGCCCGCGGTCATCAGATCGTCGATCGTGTGGAGCAGTTCCTCCTGGGTCGAATTCTTGCCGATCACGAACTGCAGATCGTCGAGCAGCAGCAGGTCGGCGGCGCGCAGCCGCGCCTTGAACGCCATCATGTCGCCGCCGCGCATCGCGCCGACGAATTCGAGCATGAACTTCTCGGCCGACATCAGGATGATCGTCGCGGTCGGATGCGCCGCGGCATAATCCTGCGCGATCGCCTGGAGCAGATGCGTCTTGCCCTGGCCGGTGCCCGAGCAGAGATAGAGCGGATTGAACTGCGGCGTCTCGACCATCGCCATGCGGCGCGCGGCGTTGGCGGCGAGGATGTTCGAGCGCGCGACGACGAAACGATCGAACGACAGGCGCGGATCGAAGCCGAGCAATGCAGGGTTGGCGGCGACGGGCTGCGGCGGCTCGAACGCCGGCAGCGGCTGGGTCGCCAGCGTCTCGGCGCGGGCGGCCGCGGCGGCTCCGCCGCGCACGGTCACGCCGCGCACGGCGGGCAGATGCTGGCGCCATGCGAGTTCGAGCCGGTCGCCGAAGCGTTCGTTGATCCAGTTCGCCGAAAAGCGGCTCTGCGTCTCGAGCGTCACGACGCCCGACAGGGTGCAATAATCGGCAAAGCGGACAGGCTTCAGCCAATGGTCGAAGGTACGCGCGCCGAGATCGCGGCGCAGGCCTTCGGCGACGCGCGGCCAGAGCGTAGCGGCTTCTCCGCTCACTGCTCCGTTCCTTGCGTCCAT